>NZ_JBLWTA010000015.1:0-70455 GCF_048270365.1 Celeribacter sp. | reverse complement strand
TCACCATGTATGCACGCGCAACACGAAACATCTTTGCGAAAAATTACGAACAAAATTCGAACACGCGCCGTTTATCCGAGCAATTCAAGCCAAAGGAAAACTGCGAAAAATAAACATTTCAAAACACCTAATGAAAAAATCGAAACTGCATATCCGGAAACATCTTGACTGGTGACAACGGGCTCCTCGTCGATATGTGACGGGGTCTCTAAACGCGTTTGCTGTGCCCCATAACGACCTCGAAAAAATGACTTTCAAGACGCAGTGCCGAGCTTGCCGCCTTAGAAAGGTTGATTGGTTCTACGCCAATCTCACCTTTCCAACCCTACTCAAGCTTGCAGATTGCCGGTTTGTGTCATCCCGGACGCCATATAGCCTCCATCTACCGTCAAGACCTCACCATTGACAAAGGACGCGGCAGGGCTTGCGAGATAGGCTACGGCCTCTGCAATATCTTCCGGCTGCCCGAGGCGGCGGGTCGGTGTCATGTCCAGCACACGGGACCATGTTTCTTCACTGTAAGCGGCGCGTGTCATCGGTGTCTCTATGACCCCCGGCGCAATGGCATTGGTGGTGATGCCACGCGCGCCGAGTTCAAGCGCAAACTGCCGGGTAAGTCCCAGAATGGCGGCTTTCGACGTGCCATAAGCAGTGCGCCCGACACCGGCCCGCAGACCGGAGATCGAGGCGATATTGATGATCCGCCCATAGCCGCGTGCCGCCATGCCGCGGGCGATATGCTGGCTCACAGTGAAGGTGCCGGTGACATTGACCTCCATGACCTTGCACCAGTTCTCATGGGCAAAATCCAGAAGCGGCTCCACGAGAATGAGCCCGGCGCTGTTTACAAGAATGTCGATGGGACCAAGTTCGTCTTGGGCTTTGGAAACCACGTCGGGAAGTGCGGTCGCATCCGCAACATCGTGGGCGAGAGCAATCGCTGTTCCACCCTGAGCGGCGATCTCGCGGGCGACCTCTTCGGCGGCCTCTGGGCGCAGGTCGGTGACGGCCACACGGGCTCCCAACGCTGCCAACCGCAGAGCGCTTGCCCGCCCGATGCCAGAACCGCCACCGGTGATGAAGGCGGTGCCATAATCCGTTCGTTGTGTCATGGGAAATCTCCTGAGTTATCGGGCCATCATGGTGTCGGGCAGCCAGGTGATGATCGACGGGAAGGCGAAGAGCAGAACGATAGTGACCATCTCGATCGCCACGAACCAAAGCGCGCCCCGGAACACATCCGGAAGAGGTGTATCGCGATCAATGCCCGCGATCACAAAGCAATTGAGGCCCACGGGCGGTGTGATCAGTCCGATCTCGCACATTTTCACGCAAAGAATGCCGAACCAGATCGGATCGAATCCAAGTCCCGACACAGTAGGAAACACGATGGGCAAGGTGATCACCATCATCGAGAAGGCATCGAGAAACATACCGAGCGGGATATAGAGCAAAAGAAGCACCGCAACGATCAGATGAGGCGGAATGCCGCTTTCGGTGATGGCGCCTGCGATCATCTGCGGCACCTGTACGAGGGTCAGGAAAAAGCTGAAAATGCCCGCGCCAATCATGGTGAAGAGGATCATCACCGTGGTGGTGGCGGTCGAGCGGAAGCTTTCGGAAAGCGCAGTGCTCAAACGCCCGCGCGCCGATCTCGCGAAGACCAGCATGAGCAAGGCGGCGAGCGCACCGATGGCACCGGCTTCGGTGGGCGTAACAAAGCCGAGGTAAATGCCGCCCAGCACAATCACGAACAGGACGAGCACCTGCCACGCCTGCGTCGTCGAGGACAGACGCTCCCCCCAGGAGGCCTTGGGGGCTCGGGTGGAGTGATGCTGAACCCGATGGCCGATCAAGGCAACACCGATCATGAAGGCGACCGTGGTGATCAGGCCGGGAACAAAGCCCGCGATCAACATTTTTCCGGCGGAGACCTCGGTCAAGGCTGCATAGAAAATCAGCAGGACGGATGGCGGGATCAGAACGCCAAGCACGCCACCTGCAGCCACGGCCCCTGACGCGAGGCGCGGATCGTAGCCCTTTTCCTTCATCTCCGGGATGGCGACCGCCCCCACAGTGGCCGCCGTTGCCACCGAGGACCCCGAGGTCGCGGCAAAGCCTGCCGAGGTCAGGATGCTCGCCATCGCCAGCCCCCCCGGCAGGTGACCTACCCATTTGTTGGCGACATGGAACAGGCGCTTTCCGACCTGCGCATGATGCGCGAAAGCCCCCATGAGGATGAAAAGCGGGATGACCGTAAGCGCGTAACTTGCTGTATGGCTGAAGGAAAAGGATTTGAGCCGTGCCAACAGGAAGCCTAGGTTTTCCACCATGACGATGCCGAAGGCGCCGGAGAGGGCCAGCGCGGCAAAGACCGGGGTGCCCAGAGCCATGAGGAAAAAGATCAGCCCGACGGCGAGCAAGGTGATGAGTGTCACATCCATTGTCGATGTCCTGTGAAATGCAATGTCGAGGTCCCGGTGACATGCGCCGGGGCCTTTTTCTTGGGGCGCGCGCGGCTCAGTGCTGGGGCCTGTCCCCTGCACCCGGGCGCGCGGTGTCGATATGCGGCAGCGCGATCTGTTTGAGTGCGATGCGCAGGCTGTGCAGGGCGGCTTGCAGCGCAGCAAACCAGAGCCCTGCGGCCACTGCGATTTTGGCCCACCAGATCGGCACCTGGAAATAGCCCCAACGGAATTCCCGGATCGAGAAGGAATAAGCCGCCTCCTGTGTTGCCGGCCAGGCCAGCATCAGAAAGGTCAGCGCAGCAAACAGCCAGGCAAGCGCCGTGCAACCACGCGAAAACGGTCCGGGAAGCGCATCGGTCATCATGGTGACACGGATGTGGCCGTCATCGAGCAGGGTCGCGCCCAGCCCCATGAAAACCACCATCACCATGGACATTTCCGTCATCTCGAACAGCCCGGGCACGGCGCGCCCGAAGGCGGCGCGGGCCACCACATCCACTGTGATGGCCACCATCATGAAGGCGAGGAACCCCAGCGCCAGCCATGATGTGATCCGGGCGATCCCGTCGAGCAGGCGGTTCAGCCACGCCAGCATCAGCTTACAGACCCGCCGCGATTTCGACCGGGCGCTTCATCGTCCCGGTGCCTGCGTGGCGCGCGATCGCCTCTTCGACCACCGCCTGCATGGCCGCCCCGTCGATGCCGTTGGGCTTGGCCACGGTCTCGATCCACTTGTTGACCTGTGCGGGTTGAACAAGCGCCTTGGTCCGGGCTTTTTCCGCATCCGAGAGTGCGGAGAGCACCACGCCTTCGGCCTGCGCCTTCTGCACGTAATCGGCCAGCACCTTGTTGTAGATTTCGGCAAATTTCCCACCATAGAGCTCATCGGCCAGATCGGTGCAGATCTGTTGGTGCTCTGCAGGGAGGCCCTCCCAGACGCGGCGGTTCATGATCGTGACGGCGGGGGCGTGCGGACCATCGCCGATGTCGTAGAAATTCGGGGCGATCTCATGCAGTTTGTAGGCAACGGCGGTGACGAAATCGAAGCCGTAGACCCCATCGAGAACCCCGCGTTCGAGCGCCTGATAAACCTCGCCCGCCGCCATCGGCACGGCAATCCCGCCGAGGCTTTCGATCACATCGGTGGCGACGCCGTAGCCGCGGATTTTCTTGCCTTTGATGTCGTCGATCGAGGTGATCGGATCGCGCATCACCAGAGGCGCATAATTCCAATTGGTCCAGTAGAGCACCTTGCTGCGATGACGCTCTTCCCATTCCTGCCGCAGCGGCGCGAAATTCTCGTAGACGTCGCGGCACACGAGTTGCAGCTCATCCGCGCGCTCCATGCGGAAATACCATTCAAGGCCGCGTGTGACCGGCAGTTCGGCCTGATAATAGCCCGGCGCGATCAGAGTCATTTCGCTGGTGCCGTCGCGCACCGCGCCGAGATGTTCGCCGACCTTGTTGAGGCTTCCGGCCCAGTAGTATTTGACGCCGATCTCGCCATTGCTGCGATTTGCCAGTTCTTCGAGGAACCAGCGGTCGACCCAGGACGGTCCCGCGGTTTCGCTCACATAGCTGTCGAATTTCAACGAGGTTGCGGCATGGGCTAGACCGGGCAGACCCGAGATCAGCCCCGCACCTGCGAATGCTCCTGTGGATTTCAGAAAGTCACGTCTTTTCATGGGTATCTCCTCCGTTGGTGCCGGGCTCCTCCTGCCCGGAGATGTTGTGTAATTATGCCGGTGTCGGCGCATGTCCCGTGCGCGTTCTCAGCGCGGTTTTCAGAACCTTGCCGTAGCTGTTCTTCGGCAGCTCGTGGACGAACTGGTAGCGTTTCGGACGCTTGAAAGCGGCGATCTGCTGGCGGCACCAGCTGTCGAGCTCAGGCTCACTGGCGCTCTTGCCGGGTTCGAACACGACATAGGCCACGACCTGCTCTCCCCAATCCGGCTCCGGTTCGCCAATGACGGCAATCTCGAAGACGGCCGGATGGGCCAAAAGCGCCTCCTCAACCTCGCGCGGATAGATATTTGTGCCACCTGAAATAATGACATCCTTGGAGCGGTCAGTGAGGTAGAGAAAGCCGTCTTCATCGAGATGGCCCAGATCTCCGGTATGCAGCCAACCGTGTTGCAAGGCTTGCTGGCTGGCCGGTTCGTTCTGCCAATAGCCGGTCATGACGGTTGGCCCCCGGACACAGATTTCCCCGGTATGCCCCGCAGGCAAAGCCTCTCCATCGGAGCCCAGAACCGCAAGTGTGACAGCCCCCTGCGCAATGCCGACAGAGGCGCGCCTCGCCTTCCAGCGCGGGTGAGTCTGATCTGCAACGAGATCGCGGGGCAGGACAGAGATGGTCATGGGGGTTTCGCCCTGACCGTAAATCTGCACAAAGCGCGGACCGAAACAGGCGAGAGCTTCGTCAATGTCATGGGCATACATCGGCCCGCCGCCATAGATGATCGTACGGATGCCCGTGCCGTCGTAACCCTGTTGCTTTGCCGTGGCGATCAGCCGTTTGACCATCGTAGGCGCCGCAAAGAACACGAGATTGCCACGGGTCTCGGCGAGCGCAATGATCTCGGCGCTGTCGAACCCAGAGGACGCAGGGATGAGATGCGCCCCGCCTGCCCGGATTTGCGCGAACATGTAAAGCCCCGCGCCGTGGGACATGGGAGCGGCGTAGAGCATGTGATCCTCGGGGCATGCCGCATCGACATCGAGCGCATAACACAGAGTCATCTGCCGCAGGTTGTCATGGCTGAGCATGACCCCTTTGGGCGTCCCGGTGGTGCCCGAAGTGTAGAACAGCCAAGCAAGTTCCTGTGCTCCAACCGACTTGGGCGGCGTGAATGTGTCCTGCTCAGGCACCGGCGCAGCGAGCTTCGCCTCGGCGACATCCTCCTGCGTCGCGAAAACAGTGCCGCTCTCCGTCAAGGTCAGCGCCGCCCCTGAATCGCGGATGATCCACTCGGCTTCGCGGGCATGCAGTTTGCAATTCACCGGCACGACAACGGCCCCGAGCCACCAGCAGGCATGTAGCACCTCGATGTACTCGGGCGCATTCTTTGCGAAAATGGCGACCCGGTCGCCCTTTGCGATCCCATGCTCCGCATGCAACCAAGCTGCACGATTGCAGACGGATTGCAAAAGTCCGTGATAGGTCTGGCGCAGGCTGTCGCCGTGATAGAGCGCCGGACGGTCGGGCCATGACAAGGCCGTTTGATACAGCCAATTTGCGATATTCATTGTCTTCACAAGTCCCAAATCATCTTCAGGCGCGATCGGCTTGCAGAATCGTCGCGTAGTTGGCGACGGCCGCACCACCCATGTTGAAAGCGAGGCCCCATTCCGCACCCGCGCGCTGAATGTCTCCCGCACGTCCGGTCAGTTGCCGGAAGCCCAGAGCATGCATCGACACGCCGGTGGCGCCGACCGGATGGCCTTTGGCCTTCAGCCCGCCAGACAGGTTCACCGGGGTACGCCCGTCCGCATATACCGTGCCCTCATCTAGGGCCCTTACCCCCTGCCCCTTTGGCGCAAGCCCCATCGCTTCGTAGATCAGAAGTTCTGCCGGGGTGAAACAGTCGTGAACCTCTGCGAAATCCAGATCTGAGACCGTAATCCCGGCGGCGTCATAGGCCGCGCGAATGGCGCGTTCCGGTCCTTCGAAGGCCACGAAATCGCGGCGGCTCATCGGCAGGACGTCGGACACATGTTCGGCGGCGGCAACCCGCACGCGGGCAGCTGCGTCCCCGGCATGGGCATTGGCAGCGCTCAAAACGATCGCAGCAGCACCGTCCGTGACCAGAGAGCAATCACTCAATCGCAGAGGCGGTGCGATCAGCGGGTTTCTCTCGCTCACCTCGCGGCAGAACTCATAGGTCAGCGGCTTATGCATATGCGCCAACGGGTTTTTCATCGCATTTTCATGGTTCTTCGCCGCAATGCGCGCCATCGTGTCCAGCGGATCGCCATAGCGCGCCGCATATTGGTCGGCCGCAATGGCAAAGACTTGCGGAAAGCTCAGAGCGGCCTCGTTCGCATCATTTTGATACCCCGCCCCGGCCAGAGCCGTCGTGACATCTTCTGTTGACCTATGGGTCATTTTTTCGGCCCCGACGACAAGGACGTTCCGCGCCCGGCCTGCTCGGATGGCGTTCAGTCCGGCGTGAATAGCGGCCGCACCAGAGGCGCAAGCGTTTTCGCACCGAGCGGCAGGGGTATAGCGGAGGTCGGGATGCGCCTGCAAAACGAGCGAGGAGGCAAACCCGTCGGGAACGAGTCCGGAATTGAAATGACCGAGAAAAATGGCGTCAATCTCAGAGGGAGGAATCTGTGCCTCCTCAAGAGCTTCACGCGCTGCCTCAACGATCAGCGTTTCGAGCGTGGCGTCGAGGCGACCAAACCGGGTGTGGCCGGAGCCGGTGATATAAATGTCGTGGGTCATGTAACGTCCTCCCACGACAAACGTGATGCAAAAAACACATGGTAGCCATTCGTAGAACTACGTATAAAAATACGTAGTGCCTACGTAGATGCAAATGCAGCGAAAGGAAAACCCGATGGATTTCGACCGGATATCTGAGACCGACCTCAATTTGACGGGTTTCATGGATGCTCCGATCGGCCTCATGGTCCTGTCAAATCGCAAAATTCAGCGCGTGAATACGGAGATGGAGCGAATTTTCGGCTGGACCCGTGACGAACTGGAGGGGCAATCGATCCGCATCCTCTATCCCTCCAGCGTCGATTATGAAAAGACAGGCACCCGCTGGCGGCGTTGGCTGGACGGCCGTCCGCGCTACACAGACGAGCGCTTCATGCAATGCCGTAGCGGTGAGATCATCTGGACCCGAGCGTCAGGCCGGACACTGACGCCCACCGATCCCTTTCGGCTGATGGTTTGGACGTTTGAGCATCTGGAACATCGCCCTCCGAATTCCGCCACATTGACGCCCAGAGAGCGCGAAGTCGCCCGACATATCGTGAACGGGTACACCAGCAAGGAAACCGGCCTGGCGATGGGAATATCCCCCCGAACCGTTGAGGTTCATCGCAGTTCCGTGATGAAAAAGCTGGGGGTGCAAAATGCTGCGGAACTCGTTGCGAAAATGATTGTACAGAACTGACAGGAGCCAGTCTGCGAGATGCATGACCCGCGGCAATTATTGGGTTACATCGCGCCCATCCGTTGATCCCGAGCTTCTGATCCGGATGCTGTTGCGTTTTCTCGCGACAGAGATGGTCTCTTTCTGCGTATAATCTTCTTGTCGCAGTAGTTTGCGCTCGAGAAAAGCGAAGGAAGCCCTATGTCTGTCACCAGAAAAATCCTGCAAGTTCCCATTTGGGTGGCGCTTGCGGTATGCCCGGTCATCGTATTTGCGCAAGCGGAGCCGACAGGCGGCGGGGTGAACGAAGTCGGGGTTATGGTGCTTTCTCAGACGGAGGTGCCCTTTACGACGACTTTGCCGGGGCGTGCCGTGGCGAAGGAGCAGACGGAAATTCGCCCGCGTGTCGAAGGTGTGATCGAAGAGATCGCCTACACAGCCGGGCAACGTGTCAAAGCGGGAGATGTGTTGTTTCGGCTCGATGCGGAGACCTATGAGGCGGCCTATGCCTCTGCCGAAGCGGCGAGAGACAGCGCAGAGGCGACATTGATCACGGCGCAGGCGGCCTATGATCGTTATGCGAAACTCGAAGGTGTGGGCGCATCGACCTCTGATCTCGAAAGTGCGCGGGCGACCTTGGCGCAGGCCAAGGCGAGCGTGAAAAGCGCCGAGGCCGATCTCAAACAGGCGCAGCTCGATCTCGACCGGGTGGAGATCCGCAGCCCTATCGCCGGCATCCCCGATGTGCCGGAGTTTTCGGTCGGCTCTCTGGTCACCGCCAATCAAAGCGATGCGCTGACCACGGTCACGCGGCTTGACCCGATCTACGTCGATGTGTCTGAAAGCTCTGCGCGTCTGCTGCGCATTCGTGAGCGGTTCAAAGAGGGGACCTTGTCGCCGGGCAAAGAGCTTGATGTCTCTCTCACCTTGGAGAATGGCGCGGTTTATGACGGCAAAGGCACATTGGTTAGCCCCGGTGTGACGGTGTCGACCACCACGGGATCGATCGATTTGCGCTTTGAATTCGACAACCCGGATCGGATGATCCTGCCCGGTCAGTTCCTGCGGGTGGATGTCACATTGGGCACGTCGAAAGCCATTCTGGTGCCGCAACGCGCAACGACCAGACAGTCCGACGGCACGCTCACGGCCTTTGTGGCCCAGGACGGCGCGGCGCATCAGGTGACGCTCAGCTACAGTGGCACAGCGGACAATGCCTGGATCGTGACGGGCGGGGTCGAGGTCGGGGATGAGGTGATCCTTGACGGGCTCTCAAATCTGACGGACGGGTCCGAGATCACCACCGTGCCGGTGACGATCAACGCCGCTGGCGTGGTCGAAGATGCGACCACGGATACGACCGCCGACACAACCACTGACACGACGACCGAGGCCGACTAAATCATGGTCCGTTTCTTTATTCACCGCCCCGTTTTCGCCTGGGTTCTGGCCATCGTGACGATCCTCGCGGGCGCCTTTGCCTTTACCCAACTCTCCGTGTCGCAATATCCCGACATCGCGCCCACCACGGTGCGCATTTCGGCAAGTTATTCCGGGGCCACCGCCGATGCGGTCGAGAACTCCGTGACTTCCGTTATGGAGAATGCTCTGACCGGCATCGATGGTGTGCTCTATATGGAAAGCACCTCGCGTGAGGGATCGTCTTCCATTTCGCTGACCTTCGACGAAAGCGTCGATCCGGTGGATGCGCAAAATGAGGTCCAGTCGAAAATCTCCCAGATCGAAAGCCAATTGCCCGACAAGGTGCAAAGTTCCGGCGTCAGCGTGTCGCGGTCCTCGTCTTCGATCCTCATGGTGGGGGCGATTGTCTCCACCGATGGCAGCTATTCGACGATTCAGCTGGGCGATATTCTCGACAATCAGATCTCCGGTCCCGTGCAGCGCACCGAAGGCGTGGGCGGGATCAACAGCTTTGGCTCGGGCTATGCCATGCGCATCTGGCTCGATCCGCTCAAGCTTGTGCAATACAACCTGACGCCTGCTGATGTGACCGATGCCGTCACGGCGCAGAACACCACTGTTTCCGTCGGCTCGCTGGGCGAATTGCCCGTGGTCGCGGGACAGCAGTTCACCGCCACGATCACCGCGCAAAGTCAGCTTACCTCCGTCGAAGAGTTTGAAAACATCCTTTTGACCACCGAAGAGGACGGCGGCACGGTCGTCTTGGGCGATGTGGCGCAGATCGAGATCGGGCAGGAGGAATATGGCTCTGACGCGCGGTTCAATGGCGCGAATGCCGCGGGTTTCGGCGTGAACCTCGCCACCGGTGCGAATGCGGTCGACACCGCCAATGCGGTCCGTGCGACGCTCTCCGATCTGGAGGCCTCTTTGCCCGCAGGCGTGGAAATTCAATATGCTTACGACACATCGCCTTTTGTCGAGCTGTCGATTGAAAAGGTCTATCACACGTTGATCGAGGCCATCGTCCTGGTCTTTCTCGTGATTCTGGTGTTCTTGCAAAAATGGCGGGCAACCATCATTCCGATTATCGCCGTGCCAGTCGTTTTGGCCGGGACGTTTGCCGTCCTCGCCGCGCTTGGGTATTCGATCAACACGCTGACCATGTTCGCCATGGTGCTCGCGATCGGGCTGTTGGTCGACGACGCCATCGTCGTGGTGGAAAACGTCGAACGCACCATCGAGGACGAGGGACTCGCGCCGATGCCCGCGACCGAGAAAAGCATGGGCCAGATCACCGGCGCGCTCGTGGGCATTGCGCTTGTGCTTTCTGCCGTGTTTCTGCCGATGGCGTTTTTCGGCGGCTCTACGGGGGTGATTTACCGGCAATTCTCGGTGACGATCATCACCGCCATGGTGCTGTCGGCGGCGGTCGCCTTGATCCTGACGCCGGCGCTCTGTGCGACGCTTCTGAAGCCCGCCAAGCATGGTGAAGGTCTTGCGCCCGCGCGCTGGTTCAACCGCAATTTCGACCGTGCAAACGAAGGCTATACGGCGGTCGTTGCACGTCTTCTCAAGCGACCTTTGATGATGCTCCTCGTGCTGGGGGCCTTTCTTTTGGGGGCTTGGGGTGTCTACACGCGCCTGCCGTCGTCCTTCCTGCCGCAGGAGGATCAGGGCGTGTTGATGGTCATGGTCAACCTCTCGGAAGGCTCCACCACGCCCCAGACCGAACAGGTCGTGGCGCAGGTCGAGGACTATCTTTTGGCCGAGGAAAGCGCGGCCGTGGACAGCACCTTTGCGACGCTGGGCTTTGGCTTTGGCGGGTCAGGTCAGAACACCGCGATGATCTTTGTGAAACTCAAGGATTTCGATGAGCGTGGAGGCGATGAACTTGCCGCCTCTGCGGTGGCGACACGGGCGACGATGCATTTTTCCGCTCTGCGTGCCGGTCAGGTGATGTTCATGCAACCTCCCGCCATTCCGGGGCTGGGCAACACGTCGGGCTTCTCCATGGAGCTTGTCGACTATGGCAACACCGGGCGCGATGCGTTGATTGCGGCGGCGGAAGAGATCGAGGCGCTCGCCAATCAGGACGGACGCCTTCAGAACGTCGATGTCTCCGGCGTCGACAACGAAGCGGTTCTCAAACTCATCATAGATCAGCAAAAGGCCGAAAGCTTTGGCGTCTCGGTGAGCGAGGTCAATTCGATCCTCTCGACCATCTTCGCAGGCTCGTCGGTCAATGATTTCGACATGAACGGCTCGCTGCGCCCGGTGATCGTCATGGCGGATGCGGCTTACCGGATGCAACCCGAAGAGATCGAAGGCTGGTACGCCCGCAACACCGATGGCGACATGGTGTCTTTCGCGTCCTTTGTGACGACCGAATGGGTCTCGGTGTCGCCGTCGCTGTCGCGGTTGGACGCGATCAATTCCATCGAAATCTCCGGCTCCCCCGCCGATGGGGTCAGTTCGGGCGAGGCCATGGATGTGATCCAGGAGATCGCCGAGGGCGTCGACGGTGGCTATGGTGTCGCGTGGACGGGCCTGTCCTATCAGGAACAGCAATCCGGCAGTCAGGCGCCCTATCTCTACGCGCTCTCCGTGCTGGTCGTCTTCCTCTGTCTGGCGGCGCTTTATGAAAGCTGGTCGGTGCCCTTTTCGGTGATGTTGTCCGTTCCCGTCGGGGTCTTTGGCGCGCTCTTGTTCGCGTGGCTGTTCGATCAATCGAATGACGTTTATTTCAAGGTCGGCATTCTGACGACCATCGGTCTGGCGGCGAAAAACGCCATTCTGATTGTGGAATTCGCGCGTGGCCTCGAAGAAAAGGGCATGGAGGTGGTCGAGGCGGCGATCGAGGCGGCCAAGTTGCGGTTGCGCCCGATCCTCATGACCTCTCTGGCCTTTATGCTGGGTGTTCTGCCGCTGGCGAAAGCCTCGGGCGCTGGGGCTTCGGCTCAGAATGCTATCGGCTTTGCCGTTCTGGGCGGGATGGCCGCGGCGACCTTCATCGGGATTTTCATGGTGCCGGCCTTCTACGTGATCATTCGAAAAATCACGCGTTCAAGAGTGGAAGGCTAGGCTCAGGACTCATAACCAGAACAGCACGGTGGCGGCTAACGCGATGGCAGAGAGAAAGACCTTCGGGCATCTGTCGTAGCGGGTCGCCACGCGGCGCCAGTCTTTAAGCCTTCCGAACATGATCTCGATCCGGTTGCGGCGTTTATAGCGCCGCTTGTCATATTTGATCGGGATTTTGCGGGCCTTGCGGCCGGGAATGCAGGGCTTGATCCCTTTGTCCCGCAGGGCATTGCGGAACCAATCAGCGTCGTAGCCACGATCGGCGAGCAACCAATCCGCCGTCGGCAGGTCGTCCAGGAGGGCCGCCGCGCCCGTGTAATCACTGATCTGCCCAGCTGACATGAAAAACCTGATCGGGCGTCCGCTGGTGTCGGTCACCGCGTGCAGCTTGGTATTCATTCCCCCCTTCGTCCGGCCTACCAGACGTTCAAGCCCCCCTTTTTCGCCCGCAGGCTCGAGGCCGTGCGGTGTGCTTTCAGGTAGGTCGCATCAATCATGATGGTCGTCGGTTCCGCCGCTTCGGCTGCCAGCCCCTCGAAGATGCGCGCGAATACACCCATCTCGCTCCATCGCTTCCAACGGTTGTAAAGGGTCTTGGGTGGGTCGTATTCCTTCGGCGCATCGCACCAGCGCAAGCCATTGCGATTGAAGAAGATTATTCCGCTCAGAACGCGACGATCATCGACGCGCGGGCGACCATGGCTCTTCGGAAAGAATGGCTGAAGACGCGCCATCTGCTCTTCCGACAGCCAGTAAAGGTTGCTCATCATGCTCTCCCTAAGTTGGAGAGCGTGAATCACGCCGCCAGCGGCAAAGCAAGCAGATTAATGGGTCCTGAACCTAAGGGCCGATGTCGTTGATCATCAGATTGCCGAGCAGGGCGAGATGGGCGGTCGAATCCCAGAGTTGATTGAACTGAGTGGCGACCATAAAGATTTCATCGGCATTATCCGCGCCCCAGGTACAGAACCGATCGGTGAAGATCGTCACCGGAATGCCGCGTGCCTTGGCTTCGCGCGCAAGCACAAGCGCCTGACGGCAATAGCGGCGCGCCTCGAAAATCGCCTGACAGGTGTCCTGCGCCACTGTTCGCCAGAACTTGAATTGCAACGCTTGGCGATCCTTGAGCGATTTGATAGACGGACGCGAAACTCGGCGCCACCTTCTGCTCAACTCAACGGCAGCTGTCCGATTGCACAGACTGATTTCTGTGCTGACAGTGGGGGATAGGTGATTGGTACGCTTGGGGGGAACTCGGGGCACATGTGTTTGCCGTGCATACGACGGAGATGTTGTATGATGCACGAGCCCCCAAAACTACGGTTTGCCACATATTGGGAAAACCGGCCAATTCTGCTCAATTATGCGTTTCGCATCCTTGGATCGCGCGAAGCTGCTGAAGATGTTGTGCAAGAAGCTTACATCCGTTTCTCCACACAGGACAGGGCCACAGAACCGACCCATCTCAAGGCCTATCTGTTTCGCATCGTGCATAATCTGGCGCTGAATTCGAGCAAACGCCGCCGGTACGAGAGGGACCAATTGCGCCGAGATGTGCCGGACTGGGGCCTGCCTGCGGCGGCGTTGACGCCAGAAGATGTCCTTCTATTCGCAGAAAAGGTACGGGGTGCGATGCAAATTGTAGAGGATTTGCCCAAAGAGCAACGCCAGGCTCTGGAGTTGCATCGCTATTCGGGGCATTCGATGAAAGAGGTCGCCCGCAGGCTCGGGGTCTCTGAGCGCAAAGCTTACAGGCTCGCGCAAGCTGCCTTGGCCACCGTTGCGCTACAGCTGCGAGGACAGACACAGGAAGACCCGCCCCCTGAGTGACATGACCTCTTAGGATATGACTTTTATGACGCCCGGTTTGGACGGGCGCGATGCGGAACGCCAATCAAAGGAAGCCTCTGTCTTGGAACAGAATGACAATAGCAACCGCGAGGTTTTCGAACAAGCCGCCGGGTGGATGTTGCAGCTGAACGCGTCGCCCGAGGATTCCGAACTGCGGGCGCGGTTTGATGCGTGGCTGGCCCAGCCCGACCATCAACAGGCATGGTCAGACGTGCAGACCGCATGGGACGCGCTGGGGGGTGTGGATGCTTTTGAGCCACATCCCGTCAGCGAAGCACATAACACCGCAGAGGTCATCTCTTTGGCGGCGCGACACGGGCGCTCGCCTGCAAAGCGCGTCATGCGCGGAACGGCACGGGCGCTCGGTCTGATCGCCGCGCTTTGGGTTGCGTGGCTCTACATTCCTTATGCGCTTATTGCTTTGCAGGCAGATCATCGCACCTCGAAAGGCCAGACTGCTTTTCTCGAAATGGCGGATGGCTCGACCATCGAGCTTGCCGGAGCCTCTGCCATCGACGAGACTTACGCCCCGGCTGAACGGCATATTTCCCTGTTGCAGGGCGAGGTCTTCTTTGATGTGGCACAGGATAAAGAACGCCCCTTTGTGGTTGATGCAAGCGGGGTGCGCATCATGGTACATGGCACTGCGTTCAATATCCGCGTCACATCTCAAAGCACGACCGTTGCGCTTCTGCATGGGGCGGTTTCCGCACAGATCGACGGGCTCTCTGAGGAGCCAGCCGTGCTCACCCCGGCGCATCAGATTGTGATTGCACAGGACACAGGCGCCTATCGCATCGAACCTGTCGCTCCCGAGGACATTGGCAGTTGGCGAGATGGACGTATTTTTCTGAGCGACGTTACCCTCGCGGAAGCCGCCGAGATCATCGGGCGGGCGCATAGCGCATGGGTTTCCATTCCTTCGGATGCCCTCGCGCGACAACAGGTCAGCGGCTTTTTCGACCTCTCTGAACCCGATGCGTCGCTGGACCTTCTGGCCGCCTCCTTCGGCGCGCATGTGCGCCATATGACGCCCTATTTGAGGGTGATTTCCGAGGGCAGATCTTAATTCTGATAAAAAAAATCAGTTTTTGACAAAAAATCGCACTTCGCGCTGACAAAATCGGCGCGGCGTTTGTCCTTAGAACCAAATGCGCACTCAAGATGCGCCTGAGAGGGACTAAGGAGAAATCGCCGATGACCGCACAAAACCTATTAAAACCCATAAGATGCGCGCGCGTCGCCCGTCGCGGTCCGCACAGGTTTGCCTTGTGGCTCACTGTGGCAACGCAGGCGCTGGTGGGGGGCACGGTTTTGAGTTTTGCGCCGGCGCAGCTTTTAGCACAATCCCAGACCCAGCGCAGTTTCGACATCCCTGCACAATCTGTGTCCTCGGCTTTGGCGCAGTTCGGTCGGCAATCCGGCACTCAGGTGGCCTTTGCGTCCTCGGTGACCAGCGGGCTGACGTCACGCGCCGTGTCCGGCACGATGCCACCGGAACAGGCGCTGACCCTTCTGCTCAATGGCACGGGCATTCTTTGGCACAATTCCGGGGCCGGTTTCGTGATCGAAAAGCCGGATTTCGGCGCGCAAATGGGGCTGTCTCTCGGAGAGGATGTCATGGTGCTCGATACCATCGTGGTGGCTGCGGGCAGTTGGGGCGCTTTGGGCGACAGCGATCGAAAGTATCAGGTCCCGGCCTCTGTCGATTACATCCCCGAAGAGGATATCCAGTGGTTTCGCGGCAGTTCGGCCGGGGATTTTCTCAAAGGTACGCCCGGCGTCATGACCGGCGACAACCGCAACAGCGGGGCTGTGGATGTAAATATTCGCGGCATGCAGGGCTTTGGTCGCGTTCCGGTGGTGATCGACGGAACCCAACAGCAGAACACCGTCTATCGCGGTTATTCCGGGGTCGCCAACCGCAACTATGTCGATCCGGACCTGATCAGCGACGTGACCATCGACAAAGGACCAAGCGCGGGCGTCTACGGCGTTGGCGCCACAGGCGGCGTGGTGGAGATGCAAACCATCGGGGCAGAGGACATCCTCAAAGAGGGGGAAACCTACGGCTTTCGGGTGCGTGGTGGATTTGCCACCAATTCCTCGGCCCCACCCGCCGAGGGGACGCGGGGCGGCATCTACGGATTTGAAACACAACGTTACCGCACGGGATGTAGCTATGATTGCGCGGTGCAAGATGTGCCTGAAGGCCTCGATGATGTGAACAGCTACGGCACGCTCGACGGGATGGACCGGCCATCGGCCTTTGAGCCCACGTCGACCAATGGTAGCGTGGCGGCGGCGAAGGTGTGGGAAGACCTTGAGTTTGCCCGCGAAATCGAATTGGTCGGGGCCTATTCGCGGCGCAAGACCGGCAACTATTATGCCGGCACGAATGGCGACACCCCCACCATCGAATATAGCGATGTTCGACTGGATTTGTCCGGCGACCGCTGGGTCGATTACACCTATGTCACGCTGGAGGGATTGAACCGCTACCGGGCAGGCGAAGAGGTGCTCAACACGTCGCAGGACAACACGTCTTACATGCTTAAGGGCAGCCTTGAGACCTTCAACGGGCAGAGGTTCGAACTTGGCTATATGCGGTATGAAAGCCTGTTTGGCGAATTGATGCCCTCTGTCATCATCCGTGGTGAAGGCGCGGAACAGGCCCCTTTGTCCGAGGTTTCCGTCGATACCTATACGGCGCGCTACAAATGGGATCGGGACGATCTCATCAACCTGAGCGCCAATCTCTGGCACACCCATACGGACACTTTGATCCGCACGCCTTATGAATTTTTCGGCGGCGAATTCGATCAGGGCTATTGGGATATTTCCAAACGCACAGGCTTTGACATCACGAATGAGTCCACGCTGCGCACCGGGATGGGAGAGGTCGCGCTGTCTTATGGTGCGTCATATACCTACGAAACGCTCGCTCCGCCGGATGATTACGACGCAGAGGGCTCTGAGGTCTCCGACGTCTTGCAGTCCCGCGATGGCTGGCGGCGCGAGGCCAGTGCCTTTGTCGCGGCGGAATGGGACCCGCTCGACTGGCTGACGCTGAACGGTTCGTTGCGCTACACGCACACCCACAGCTACGACAACAATCCGGCGCAGATTGTCGGCACGGACAGCTACGAGAACAACGAGGAAAAGAACTCCGGTTTCGCGCCTATTGCGGCGATCACGGTAGAGCCTGTGGGCGGCTATCAGGTCTATTTGCGTTATGCCGAGGCGATCCGTGCACCGAGCTTGTTTGAATCGACCGGCGGTTGGTCCTTTGAAAGCTCGCCTTCTCTGGCGCTCAAGGCGGAACATGCCAAGAACTGGGAGTTGGGCACGAATATCATGCTCGATGACGTCTTGGGCGCGGGGGACAGCCTGAGGTTCAAGGCGGCCTATTTCCACAACCGCACCGACGATTACCTGACGCGCGTGTACTATAGCGGCTCGGATACGGAAACGGGCACCGGGTCCACCGCTATGCGCAACATCGACTATGCGGAATGGAAAGGGTTTGAAGTGTCGGCCGCTTATGACACCGGGCGGTTTTTCGCGGAAGCCTCCGCGACGCATTACACCCATATGAATTTCTGCACCAAAGAGACCGACTGGCAGGCGGATCGTTGTCGTCCGGGCGGGGTGTCGAATGGCTATGCGCAACTGCATGTCACCCCTGAGACCAGCGCGACGTTGACCCTTGGCGGGCGGTTCTTGGACGAGTCCCTGACCCTGGGGGCGCGGACCTCCTATGTTGGCGCGCGCGCCTCCGGCACAAGCAGCGATGACTCCGGCTACTACACCAATATCGTCGAATGGGCCCCCTATACGCTCGTCGATCTGTTCGGCAGCTATGAGCTGAACGACAGCACCAGCGTGGATTTTAGCGTCGATAACCTCACCGACGTCTACTACATGGATGCTTTGACACTGGGTCTCATGCCTTCACCGGGACGCACGATACGCGCCAGCATCACCGCAAAATTCTGACATCCCACATGGTTTTCCCGACCGCTGCCACCGGCGGTCGGCCTTCTTCACACATCAAACGAGGACACAGCATGTCCAATATTCTCGCACAGACCCGCACTCTCGCACACACCCAACGAGGGGCCTCTTTCGCCCTTCGCACCAGTGTGTCGACCTTGACGCTCAGCCTGTTGATCGCGCTTTTGCCCGATGCAACCCGGGCGCAATCTCTCTCGCCCGCCGAATGGACCGGGGCCGTGGATGCCGACTGGCAGGAGGTCGGGAACTGGGCCGATGGCACACTTCCTGATGGCACTCAGGAGGTCAATCTGGGCTCTGGTGACATCAGCCTCTCCGGCGGGTCGGGCACAGGCACATATATCAACGTCGGCACCGAGGGTGCCGCCGATCTGACCATCGACGACGATGCATTGTTTGAGGTCGAGTGCTTTGCGATTGGCAATACGGTGGGCGAAACCAGCAGCCTCACCATCAGCGGGTCGGGCACTGTGGTCGATGCCCTCAACGCTCTGGGCGTCGGGTTTCGCGTGGGGGAGACCGGCGATGGCACCTTGACCATTTCCGACGGGGCGACGGTCCTCAACGGGGGCGCGTTGCAGATCGGATATGGCGCGGACACCTCGGGCACGCTCACCATCACAGGAGATGGCACAAGCGTCTCAGTCGGACGGATCAATATCGGTCAGAACGGGCAGGGCACGATGTTGGTCGACGATGGCGCCTTGGTCGATCTCAATGAGAGCGACCTCTATGTCACGGCGGCGGAAGGCAGCGACGGCAGCAGCCTGACGATTTCCGGCGGTGCGCAGATGATCAATGTTGATGACGCCGACATCGGCCGCTCATCGGATGGCACCCTGACCCTCTCCGACGGCGGCAGCTTGTCCATGGCTGGCTCTTTGAGAGTGGGTTCGGACACCTCCGCCGGGTCCGTGGTCGTGACCGGCGCGGGGTCGACCTTGGAGACGGATGGGAGCATCACCTTGACTGCGGGTAGTTTCGGGACATTCGATATTCTCGACGGTGCCTCCGTCTCCTCCAACACCTTTTCCCTCGGTTCGGGCCTCTATGGGGGCGAAGGGGCCGTGCTGACCGTGTCTGGTGAAGGCTCCACGCTTGAAACCGTCAACGGCTTGAGCATCGGCACCTATGGCGAAGGGGTTCTCAACCTGTCCTATGGCGGCACGGTCTCGGCGGGCACAGGCGGCGGCGACAATGCCTATCTGCTTTTGAGCAGTGACGAATTTGGAGAAGGTGTTGTCAACATCGGCGCGGTCGAGGGAGAGGCGGCGATCGAAGCCGGATCGCTCGCGGGCACCGAAAACATTCGGTTCGGTGAAGGGACCAGCCAATTCGTGCTGAACCACACGGATACGGGCCTTGAGATCGACGCCGATTTCGTCACGGCCTTCGAAGAGACCGGAACGGCCATGATCAAACAAATCGCGGGGACGACGATCTTTAACGGCAATGGTCTTGAGTATAACGGCGCGATCGAGGTGTCCGGCGGCACGGCTCTGTTCACGGACAGCTTTGGCGGTGCGATCTCGGTCTCCGATGGGGGCACTTTGGGTGGAACCGGATCGCTTGGCTATACGGAGATCATCATCACCACCACATATTTCGATTTCGACACCTATGAAATGGTCACTGAAACCGAGATCACGCAAGAGTATTACACCGCGACGATCGGGTCGGGTGGCACACTGGCGCCGGGGCTGACGAATGAGATCGGCGCGCTGAATTTTGCGGGCGATCTGGTGTTTGAGGACGGCTCGACCTTCCTGGTCGATATGGGTGAGAACGGCGTCAGCGATCAGGTCACGGTCGACGGCGCCATCACCATCGACGCAGGCGCGCAAATCGCGGCTGTGGTGCAAAGTGGCATCTCCTATCTGGAGGGCTGGGAATATACCGTTCTGAGCGGCGAGAGCCTTGCGGGCACGTTCGCAGACATCAGTGAGACCGGCGACTATGCCACCTTTACCGCCACCTATAGCGATACGGATCTGACACTGACGATTGGCGAGGCCGTGGATCCCGGCGACGACCCGGATGACGGCTCAGGGTCGGGAGACGATGACACGCCCACAGGACCGGACTTCACCGCCACCGCCCAGACCGCGAACCAAGTCGCAGTCGGCACCGCGATCAACGCCATGAGCGAGAGCAGCGATCTCTACAACACGCTCTATCTCGTCCAGTCCGGCGGCACGGCCGAGGCCCTGGATCAGCTTTCCGGGGACATTCTCGCCACGACCCGCAGTGCGATGATTTCCGATGGGACTTTGATGCGCGATGCCATGGGCGCACGCCTTCTGGCGCTTGAAACCTCGCGCGAACAGGGCGATTTCGTCTCCCAAGGCGGGGGTTTCCAAGAGCCCTATCGCACCAATCGCCTGACGCCCTGGGCCGCCACCTATGGTGCCTGGAGCGATCTGGACGGCGACGGTGAGGCGCAAGACGTCGAGCGCATGGCGCATGGTCTCGTCATGGGGCTCGATGGCACCGGGTTCGATGATTGGAACATCGGCTTGATGGCCGGCTTTGGCTATGCCTCCTATGACAGTGAGCGTTCTGATGTGTCGAGCGACAGCTATCACCTCGGTGCCTATGCCGGCAAAAACTGGGGCGCCTGGACGCTGCGTTCTGGGATTTCGTGGAGCCAGAACGATTTGCGCAGCAGCCGCAGTGTCGAGATCGCGCAGATTTCCGGGACCAGTTACACCGATACTCTGACCGGGTCTTATGAGGCGAAGACAATGCAGGCCTTTGGCGAAGTGGGCTATGGGTTTGAACGCGGCAACACACGGTTTGAACCCTTTGCCAATCTGGCGCTCATGCGGCTTGAGACAGATGGGTTCACGGAGACGGGCGGCGCTGCGGCTTTGACGGTCGAGGGCGACACCAGCAAGACCACCTTCACCACGCTGGGCCTGCGCGCCGATCACGCGCTGGCGCTCGGGGTTGGATCCGCGCGGCTGTCCGGCACTCTGGGCTGGCAACATGTCTTTGGCGACACCGACTTTACCTCTGTGCATAGCTTTGTCGACAGCGACAGCTTCACCGTGACGGGCGCGCCTCTGGAGCGTGACAGTGCAATCGTGAAAGCGGGGGTCGATGTTCAATTGTCACCCGGTTCCGTTCTGGGACTGTCCTATGAGGGCGCCTTTCAATCAGGCTTCGCATCGCACGGTCTGGGCGCACGCCTCGATCTCCAGTTCTGAGGCGTTGCATAGATATCAGCCTCCCGGCAACAGGCCGGGGGGATTGCCTTACAGCCATGCCATTGGTTTTCAGCAGTTTTGAGATGCGAAGAGCTGTGTTGGATGAAGCATATCGGAGATAATTTCAGGATTTCGCAAACCAATGGGGTCTGACCCCAGTTGTATCGTCTCAGCGCATGGTCGAGATATTTTCGCAGAACATGTCATTATCGCGTCCCATCAAACGGTGCGATCATAGGCCGTAAACAGGCTTTGGTGGGCTGTCGCTCGGGAGGGGTTTGTGCTTTAGGTCCTTGTCCAGACCTGCCGCGAACTTCGTGCCGCGGTGATGGAAATGTCGCACGACATCGCGCCACTTATAAGATCAGCGGCGCACCTCTGCGCGCCGCTGATCGTGTCCTGTCCGATTTTAGAACGGATAATGCTGTTTCGGATCTTCGATGGTGATCCAGCGGGTGACCGTGAACTCATTGATCCCGAGCTTGCCACCAAACCGTCCAAAGCCCGAGTCCTTCACGCCGCCGAACGGCATTTGCGGCTCGTCCGATACCGTCGGCCCATTGATGTGGCAAATGCCGCTTTGAATGCGATTTGCCGCGTCCATCGCCTTGGTGATGTCCTGTGAGAACACCGCCGAGGACAATCCGTATTCCGTGTCGTTGGCGATCGCAATGGCCTCATCGGCGTCTTTCACCCGGATGATCGATTTCACCGGACCAAAGCTTTCCTCGGCATAGATACGCATCTCGGGCGTCACACCGTCGAGCAAAGTGGCCGCATGGATCGCACCGTCGCGGGTCCCTCCGGCGACGAGTTTCGCGCCTTTCGCGGTAGCGTCTGCGATCAAGGCATCCATCTTTTCCGCTGCAGATTCCGTCACGAGAGAGCCCAGAACGACCTTTTCGCGCGGGTTGCCATAGGGCAGGCTCGCGGCCTTGGCGGCGAGTTTTTCAATGAACGCATCGGCCACGGCCTCGACCACAATGATGCGTTCCGTCGACATGCAAATCTGGCCCTGGTTCATGAACGACCCGAAAATGGCCGCATTCACAGCGCCGTCGAGATCGGCATCTTCGAGCACAACGAAAGGCGCCTTGCCGCCCAGCTCCAAGAGTACCGGTTTGAGATTTTCCCCCGAAAAACGCCCGATAATGCGTCCTACATTTGTAGAGCCGGTGAAATTGACGTGCCGCACCGCGGGGGCCTCGATGAGCGCTTTGACCACATCAGCGGCATCTTCGGGCGCGTTGGAGATCACGTTGATCGCCCCCGCCGGAAGCCCCGCCTCGACCAGACATTCGCCGATCAGACGATGCACTTTCGGGCACATTTCGGAGGACTTAAGCACCACCGTATTGCCACAGGCCAGCGCCGTCGCCACCGCCCGCGTGCCCAAAATCACAGGTGCGTTCCACGGCGCGATCCCGAGGCACACGCCCCGCGGCTTCGCCACCGCCAGCGCCAGGCTGCCCGGTTTGTTCGAGGGGATCACCTCGCCGCCGATCTGCGTCGTCATCGCGCCCGCTTCGCGCAGCATGCCGGAGGCGAGATGCACGTTGAACCCGGCCCAGATCTCGGTCGCGCCGGTTTCGGTGACCATGGCCTCGACGAACTCGCCCGCGCGGGCCTCCATAATGTCGCCCGCTTTGACCAAAATCTTGCGCCGCGCCTCAGGTCCGGTGGCGGACCACTCTGCAAAGGCGGCCTCAGCGCTGGCCACGGCCTTAAGCGCATCCGCGACAGAGGCCGCGGCGGCCACGGTGGCCACATCGCCCGTCACCGGGTCGATGCGATCATAGGTTTTTGCCCCTTCGGCGGCCACATCCGCGCCGCCGATCAACAGATTCAAACTCATTGACATCTCCTTAGTTCAGCCCGTTCGACGTGGCTTCGATATGCGCGCGCATCCCGCCATCGGTGGGAATATTCACGCCCCGCAGCCAGACGGACCCATCGGACAACAGGAAGGTCACGACAGGCGCGATGTCGGTCGGCGTGCCGGGACGATCCATGATGCGCATGTCCTCTTCGGCGCGTTCGCCAAGGGTCTCCAAGAAATCGCCCAGGATTGGCGTGTCCACCGGGCCGGGGCTTACGGAATTCATCCGAATGCCACGCTCGCGCCAGGTCCAGCGGTTTTCATGGGTCCATGCCACAAGCGCTTGTTTCGTAAAGAAATAGCTGTTCTCGGCGGTGATGTCATGGGCGGTGCAGAACTCGGCGACGCCGCCAAAGGTCAGCCCTTCGGTGGCTCTGATCTTGGCGACTTCGCCTTCCCAGCCCAGCCCCGCCAAAGAGGCGAGATTGACGATGGAGGCGCCGTCACTGAGGCTGTCCACCAGCCCCAGCGTGAGCTTTTTGAGCGCCAAGAGATTGACGGTCACCACGACCTCTTTCGGCGCGGTCGGCGGCACGCCCGCGATATTGGCAAGCCCGTCGGCTTTCACCGATTTGAGCTCATCGATCAGCGCATCGAGCGCGGCCTCATCGGTCAGATCGACCTGATGAAAGGCGTCCAGCTCAACACTGGGCGCGTTGCGGTCGATGCCGATCACCTTGCCGCCCGCCGCCTTGATCTGTTTCGCGGTTTCCTGACCGATGCCCGACGAGACACCCGTCACGATGATGGTATTGTTTTTCAACATGAAATTCACTCCTCACTCAGCCGCCACAGGCGCGCTGTTCATCATGTAACCTTCCGGGTGGAAAGTTCCATTCTCGTCACGGAAACTATGCGCGAAATCGGGCCAGACCAGCGTCAGACGACCGGAGCGGTCATCCACGTACCAAGATTTACAGCCACCGGCGAGCCAGACGGTGCCCTGAGACATCCGGTCGATCTTGTCCATATAGGCGTCTTCGGCCTCGCGTTTCACTTCGATCACCTCGACCTTTTGGCTCTCGATCGCATCGAGCGCGCCGAGGATGTAATCGACCTGCGCCTCGATGATATAGACCACCGAGTTGTGGCCGAGACCGGTGTTCGGACCGTTGATGATGAAGAGGTTCGGATAGCCGTTGACCGCAATCGAGTCGTAGGCCTGCATGCCGCGATCCCAATGGGCGTCGAGGCTGATGCCTTCGGTGCCAAAGATGCGGGTGGCGAAGGGCGGGCGCACGGCCTCGAACCCGGTTGCGAAGACCAGCACATCGAGATCGTATTCCGTGCCGCTTGCCGCGATCGCCTTGCCGTTGTCGACCTTCTTGAGCGCGGAGGCCTCAAGCGTGGTGTTCTCGGCAGACATGGCCGGATAGTAGGTGTTGGAGATCAACAGACGCTTGCAGCCGATCTCATAATCCGGGGTCAGTTTGGCGCGCAGCTCCGGGTCTTTGACGTTGTCCTCGCGGTGCCGCACAGCGAGCGCCTTGGCCTCATTGAGGAAGCGCGGAATGTTGCGACGCTGGGCAAAGTTGAATTCCCCGGCCCAGAAAATTTCCGAACGAATGTCCTCGATCACCGACGGATCGCGACGGCACATGCGGCGCTCGCCCTCGCTATACGCACGATCCCAGCGCGGGATCATGTAAGGTGCGGAGCGTTGGAAGACGACCAGTTCAGAGGCGAGTTTCTGCATCTCCGGGATGATCTGAATGGCCGAGGCGCCGGAGCCCACGACACCGATGCGCTTGCCCATCAGATCGACGGAATGGTCCCAGTTGGCGGAGTGGAACACATCGCCCTCAAAGCTGTCGAGCCCCTCGATATTGGGCATGTGACCATCCGCCAAGTGACCCGTCCCGGTGATCAGGATTTTAGCCTCATAAGTGCCTTTGGAGGTCTCGACGACCCAGCGTTTCTTGGTCTCGTCCCAAGTGCTTTTCAGCATCTCCGTGTGGAAATGGATGTGCGGCAGGATGCCTTCGTCCTCGGCGCATTTGCGGATGTACGCCTGAATTTCGCCGCCCGGAGAGAACACGCGGGTCCAGTCGGGATTGGGCAGATAGCTGTAGGAATAGAGGTGGCTGGGCACATCACAGGCGATGCCCGGATAGTGGTTATCGCGCCAAGTGCCGCCGACGTCTCCGGCGCGCTCAATGGCGATGAAATCTTCGCGTCCGGTGCGTTTAAGCTGGATCGCCATGCCGAGGCCCGCAAAGCCGGTGCCGATGATCAGAATTTCGGTTTCAGTCGTCATTTGGGTGTCTCCTCAGGGTTTCTGGGCCGGGATGATCGCGCCTGCCTCATATTGATCGGGCTGGGCGGAGAACCGGTCGACATAGTGGAAAAGCTCGGCGGCGCGTTCGTGAACGACGGCGTGACCCGAGGGGATCTCGGCGTAGCGCGCGTCTTCGATGGCGCCGAAAAGCTGTTTGGAGTGATGTTTCGGCACCATCATGTCAAAGGTGCAGCCGATCACGAGGGTCTTCGCCGTGATGGTTTCGCACGCGGCGGCGATGTCGATGCGGGTGTTCAGATCCATCTGTTTGTCGACGAAAGCGCTCATCTTGAGCATGCCCGCGGCGGCTTTCATATCCTCAAGCGTCTTCATGTTCATGAAGGCCGGCGAGAAGGCGCAGAAGGTCATGTATTGGGTGATCGAGGCACTGTCCTGATCGCGGAGCTGTCGCCAGACATCGTTGCGCATTTTCTGATGCGTGTCGGTTTTGAGCCAGCCTGCGGCGAGGATCAGGTTCTTGATCTTCGCTCCCATCTCGGCGGCGATTTTTGCGGCCACACAAGCCCCCAAAGAATAGCCCATGAGCGTGACCGGACCCTCTGGCACCTCAGCCTCGATCACCGCTTTGACCTGTGCGACCAGATCGGCCAACTCGACCGTGTCGCCCGCCGGTTCGGACCAGTCGAGGGCGATGACCTTTTGACGATAGGCCATCATCGGGAAGATATAGCCATAATGACCGTCGATGGAGCCCGCCGTGCCATGCACCAGCACAAGCGGCAAACGGTCGTTGTCCGGCCCGGCCACACGGTAACGCACGGCCACGCCGCCGACCGTCACTTCGCCGTCGCGGTAAGGTTGATCGAGCATGTTCAAATCTCCTTTGCTCAAAGCTTCCCCGTCCGTTGCCCGTAAGGCATCGGGGCCGATCCGGTGGGCCGGTCGGGGGAAAAGGGTGTCAGGGTCGGGGCAAAGCCCCTTAGGGTCAGGCGGTGGGGATGTGATACCCCCCGTCCACGTAAATCGGTTGTCCGGTCACATAGGGCAGGGCGCCAGACGCGAGCGAGGCGGCCACGGTGCCGATGTCGGAGGTCTCGCCCCAGCGTTTCTGGGCGACCTGACCGGAAGAGATATAAGCGTCGATTTTGTCCGTCGGCGCGGAGCCAGTCATTTCGGTGCGGATAAAGCCCGGACGGATTTCATGCACCGCAATGCCATGCGCGCCGAGACGGTCGGCGTAGAGTTGCGCCACCATCGACAGGCCCGCTTTCGAGACGCAATAGGGGCTTCGGTCGGTCGAGACATGGGTGGCGGCGATCGAGGTGATGAAGGTGATGGAGCGATAGCTCTCCACCTCCCGCGCGATCATGCGTTTCGCCATGGCTTGGGTGAAAAAGAAATTGCCGCGCAGGTTGACGCCGAGGTTTTTATCAAACGCCTCCGCGCCGAGGTCGAGAATGTCCGTGAGCGGACGCGCCGCGATGCCTGCGTTGTTCACCAGCGCATCGACGGGTCCAAGCGCCTCTTCGACCGCTGCAATCGCACCCTCATGGGCCGAGAGATCGGAGAGGTCCATCTGGCCGAAATAGGCTTTCGCGCCAAGCGCTTCGATCTCTTTGACAACCGCGTCGGATTTCTCATCGGTGTCAATATCGAGCCCGGCGACGTCAAAGCCCGCCTTGGCCATCGCCAAAGCAATGCCACGTCCAAGCCCCTGACGGGCGCCGGTCACAAGAGCAACAGGTCGGCTCATCTTATACCTCCAGCCATTCGGCGCGCACCTCGGGGCTGTCCATCAACCCTTTGGGCGTGCCTTCGAAAACGATTTCACCATGTCCCATGACGTAGAGCCGGTGAGAAATATCGAGTGCGATCACGAGTTTCTGTTCGACCAAAAGGATCGACACGCCTTTCGCGGCGATGCGCTCCAAAAGCTCACCGACAGCGGCGACCATTTTCGGCGCGAGGCCCTCGGTCGGTTCGTCCACCATGATCAGGTCTGGGTCGCCAATCAGCGTGCGGCAGATGGTGAGCATCTGCTGCTCGCCACCCGACAGCGATCCGGCATTGGTCTCGGCGCGGGTGCGCAGGACGGGGAAGAGATCAAAGATGTCTTCCATGGTCCAACGGCCTTCGCCTTTGGATTTCAGCCCCAGAATGAGGTTTTCGCGCACCGTCAGATCGGGAAACACATCGCGGCTTTCCGGCACGTAGCCGATGCCCGCATAGGCGATCTTATGCGGCTTTTGCCCGCCAAGCGCCTGTCCGCCAAAGGACACTTCGCCCTTGGTGGTCACGGCCGCCATGATCGCTTTCAAAAGAGTCGAGCGCCCGGCGCCGTTGCGGCCCAGAAGCGAGACGATCTCGCCACGTTTGACCTCAAGGTTCACACCATGCAGGATGTGGCTCTTGCCATACCACGCTTGCAGGTCTTTGACGGACAGGAGTGTTTCCGCCTCGATGTTCAGCTCAAGCTTGGTCATGCTGCATCCTCCTCGCTCGCGCCCAGATAGGCCTCCTGCACCGCAGGGTTGGCGCGGATTTCTTCAGGCGTTCCGGTGGCGATGATCTCGCCGTAGACCAAAACGGAAATCCGGTCGGCCATTTCGAAAATCACGCCCATGTCGTGTTCCACCATCAGCAAGGTTTTGCCCTCGGTCACCTTCATGATGAGCTGCAACGCCGCATCGGTTTCCGAATGGCTCATCCCCGCCATGGGTTCGTCGAGCAAAAGCGTGTTGGCCCCCGAGGCGACCGCCAGACCCAGTTCCAGAGCGCGCTGCTCGGGGTAGGTCAGGCTGTCGGCGGTGTCGTGCGCGCGGTGGGTCAGGCCAAGCTCGTTCAATAGGCGCTCGCACTCCGCGGCCACATCCTTGAGGGATGAGGTTGGACGCAGCAGCGTATAACGATGCCCGAGTTTCCAAAGCACGGCACAACGCAGGTTTTCCGTCACCGTCATCTGAGGAAAGATGTTGGTGATCTGGAAACTGCGCGACAGTCCCGCGCGCACGATTTCTGCGGGCGGATGGCCCGCGATGTTCTTGCCGTCAAACAGGATCTGCCCGGAAGTGGGGGTGATCCGGCCCGAGATCAGGTGAAACAGCGTCGATTTCCCGGCCCCGTTCGGCCCGATCAGCGCATGACGTTCGCCTTTGCGCAGATCTAGGTTCACGCCGCGGATGATTTCCACCGGGCCGAAAGATTTGCGCAGGTCCTTGATTTCAAGTGCGTTGGTCATGCCATCTCTCCTTTGCCGAGGCTGTGGCGGAGTGTGTCCAGCCGGTCGAGAAGCGGGCGCATGGTCAAAACGCCACCCGCAACCAGCACGAAACCCAACCCCCAGGACAGAACGGAGGTGGCATTGAGCGGCAGCCAAAGCACCATCATTTGCGGCCCAAGCCCCGCATCGAGTCCGGCACGATATGCCAGCTCGGTCAGAACGATAATGCCGACAAGTGTGGCGACACCCGCGAGACCGATCAGGGCGAGAAGCGGGGCCTGCACTTTGAAGGTGCCGGAGCGCATGAGGGTCACGCCGGACATCAGCATCCCGGCCAGACCCGCAGGCTGCACCATCACCACGAAGATGAACAAAAGGCCGAAATACATCATCCAGGCGGAGGAAATATCCGACAGCCAGATTTTCATCAGACCGATGACAATCGCGCCCAAAACCGGACCGAAGAAATGTTTGGTCCCGCCGATATAGGTCATCAAGAGTACCAGCGTCGAGGTTGCGGCGCCCAGCTCATTGACCGTCATGATCTCGAAGTTCAGCGCGGCGAGAGAGCCCGCCACACCGGCGATGGCTGCGGCGATGGCATAGGCCAGCATGCGCACACGTTTGGCCGAAAACCCAAGAAATTCAACACGTTCTGCATTGTCGCGCACGGAGTTGGCCAAAAGGCCCAGCGGGGTTTTCGAGAAGAAATACAGAAGCGCTGCGCAGATCAGGAACCAAACCGCAACGATGACATAGATGTCCAGGGTCGGGCCGTAATCCATACCGAAGGAGGCGCCAAGGTCCATGCGGTCCATGGAAATGCCTTCTTCCGATCCGTAGATCGACGGGAAAAGCGCGGCTGCGGCATAGACCAGCTCGGCAAGCCCCAGCGTGATCATGGCAAAGGGCATCCCGCCCCGGCCGGAGGCGAGCCAGCCGCCGAAGAAGCCGAGGACAAGCGCCCCAGCCGCACCTATGAGCGGCACGAGCGGTAGCGGGAAATTCCACCCTGCATCGGCCATATGCAGCACGGCATGGGTGGCGATGAAACCGCCGAGGCCAAAGAATGTGCCATGGCCGAGAGACAAAAGTCCGGTCTGGCCCAAAAGCACATTATAAGAGAGCGCAAAGATCGCCATAGTGCCGAGATAGTTCAGCGTGGAGATCATCGAATTGCTGGTGAAGATCATCGGCAGAAGCGCGAGGGCAACCGCGATGGCGGCCCAGGGCAGGCCGGAGATAAGGCCTGATTTCTGAGGAGTACTGGTCTGCTGCGGAGTTTCAACTGCGTTGACTGACATTGTTCTTATCCTTTCCGCATCAGGCGCGTTTGCCGAACAGGCCCATGGGCCGGAAGATCAGCACTGCGACGAGCAGGAGATAGGGAATGACCGGACCGATCTGGGACACGGACACGTTCCAGATGTCGGAGACGAGCGCGCCGAGAGCGGCGGGCGGTTGCGTGACACCAACGAGGCCAAAGACATCGGCGACGGAGAGGTCGATGGCGACGGCAAAGGTCTGGATGAAGCCCACGAGAAGCGAGGCGACGAAAGCACCCGAGAGCGAGCCCAGACCGCCGACCACGACGATCACGAAGAGGATCGGACCAAGCGACATGGCCATAGAGGGCTGGGTGATCAGGATCGGGCCGCCGATGACACCGGCGATGCCCGCCAGTGCGGAGCCGACGCCGAAAACCGACATGAACACCAAAGGCACGTCATGGCCCAGCATCGAGACCATTTCAGGATGGGTGAGCGACGCCTTGACCACCAGACCCACGCGGGTGCGGGTCAAAAGCAGGGCGAGGGCGGCAAAGATCGCGACGGACATGATAAGCATGAACAGGCGAAACGCCGGATATCCGGTGCCGAAAATCTCGAAAGCGGTGAAATCGAGCGCGGCAGGGATTTGATAATCCATCGGGCTGCGGCCCCAGATCATCTGAACCGCTTCCTCGATCACAAAGGCCACGCCGATGGTGAACAAAAGCTCGCCCAAATGGCCGAATTTGTGCACACGGCGCAACCCATAGCGCTCGATCAGCGCGCCGACGAGGCCGACCAGCAGAGGCGCAAGGATCAACGCCGGGAAAAAGCCCACGTATTTCGAAATCTCAAAGCCGAAATAGGCGCCGATCATGAAGAAACTGGCATGCGCAAAGTTCAGCACACCCATCATCGAGAAGATGAGGGTGAGACCAGACGCAAGCAAAAACAACAGCATGCCGTAAAGCGTGCCGTTCAACAGGGAAAATGTGATGACTTCCGCGCTCATGTTACAGCCCCGAAAAATTTGGTTTGAGGCCTGCACGCGGCCAATCAACTGCGATCAGCCGCCCGGAGCCGGAAAGGGTGACATAGGCGGTCTTCATATCCGGTCCGCCAAAGGCCAGATTGGTCGCAAAGGCATCCGGCATCTCGATGGTCTCGACCTCTTTGCCCTCGGGCGAAATCACAGTGATGCACCCCGGCGTCAGGCCGGCGCAGCAGATGTTGCCATTCGCCTCGACGGCCAGGCTGTCATAACGCTTAAAACCTTCGAGTTGCGCCAGAACGGCTTCGCCCGGCTCGAAAGGATTAGGTTTGCGGATCTCGCCCGCGCCGGTGACATCATAGGAATAGAGACGCCCGGTCTCGGTGTCTGCGACGTAAACCGTCTTTTCATCAGGCGACAGTCCCACGCCATTCGCGGTGGTGATCGGATAGGCGATGGTGGTGGCAAAAGAGCCGTCCGGCTTGCCATAATAGAGCCCGCCATGCACAAAACTGCGCTCCGTGCGGGTGCCGTGATCGGTGAACCAAAGCCCGCCATCGCGGTCGATGACGATGTCGTTCGGCATCAAAAGCGGATGACCGTCGATCTCGCGGTAAAGTTCGGTCACAACACCCGTCTCAAGATCCACGCGTTCGATGCGCCCACCGGAATACTGCGGATTGCCACCCACCGGCTGGGTCACGCCGCCCGGATCACCCCAGGCAAAGCCGTCACCGTTGTTACAGATATACATTGCCCCATCCGGGCCGACCGCTGCGCCATTGGGCGCACCATCGAGTTTGACGAGCACCTCTTTCGTGCCGTCGGGCCAAACCTTGGTCAGGCAACAATTCTTGATCTCGCAGACGATCACAGAACCGTCCGGCATCACGACAGGGCCTTCGGGGAACCCGAGACCCTCCGTGATGTCTTTATAGGGATAATGCGTCATAAGTTCTCCTTTGTCCGCCGACACGACAGACAAGGCATGGGGGCTCTGCGCACCCCATGCCTTCTTTTTTTGATCGGGTTTTACGGGCGTTTCATCTCGCAGGTCGTCGGAAGCGTAATCACATCCGCCGGAACAATCGCCACGTTCTCCCAGCCCCAGCCCGTGCCTTCTTCGTCCAGCGTACCTTCCGGCACATCAACGAATTTCGACACGGCCATTTGGGTGATAATCTGGTGATCGTCAGCCCGGCTGTGAGCGGGGGCACCGTAAACCGTTTGGAACTCGATGCCCTCGAGAGCCGCAATCAGATCGTGAACCTCGTTGGACCCGGCTTTTTGTGCCGCTTGCGTCAGGGCGCGGATCGCGGAGGTGTCGCCCGGAAACGCCGAGGCGGATTGCCCGGTTTTCTCGCGGTAGCCTGCTTCAAACGCGTGGAGTTCTGCACTGTCGATTCCGGCATCGCCATCGAAGATGGAGTAGACTTTGCCGTCGAGGCCGGATTGCGCCATCGCGGTCGGTGCGCCCGGACCGGTGGAGAAATAGGTGAACCATTCGGCCTCAAGACCGCCTTCGCCCGCCGCTTTCAGCACCAGCGCCAAATCGGCACCCCAGTCGGAGGTGATCACGGCCTGCGCGCCGGATGCTTTGATCTTCGCGATATAGGGCGTGAAATCGGTGATCTTCTGAAGCGGATGGGTGTCGTCGCCGACCCACTCGATGTCCGGGCGAGCCTCGCCGACCATCTCGATCACGGATTGACGCGTGGTCTGACCGGAGGAGCCTTCGGCGTTCAGAAGATAAACTTTCGTGATGTCCGTCCGCTCGGTCAGGTAATGCGCGAGGCCTGCGGTTTTCATGTCAGCGTCCAGCACCCAGGAAAAGCTGTAATAGCTGCATTTCTCGCCGGTGATCGCCGGATCGTGGGAGGCCCCGTCAAAGACGATAACCTGATCGTCTGGATTGCGGCGGTTGTGTTTGTTGACAAAATCAACAAGCGCGAAAGTGTTCGAAGAGGAGACGGATGTCTGAAGAATGCGTGCGCCAGCGTCGATCGCCTTTTGCGCCTGAATTGCGGTTTCCTGAGCCGACATCTTATTGTCGAAGGTCAGGATTTCGATCTGTTGGCCGTTGATCCCGCCTGCCGCGTTCACTTCATCGACGGAGTAGCGCAGCACGTTTTCGATCCGCTCGGTCACCATCGCGGCCGGGCCCGAGAACGGGTCGATCATCGCGAATTTGAACGTGTCTTCGGCGAGCGCGCCTGTGGCCATCAGCGTGAGAGCGGATGCAAAAAGGATATGGGTTTTTTTCATAATGTCCTCCCGTAGACAAATCACTCGCGCCCGCATCGTGGTGCGGGTGCCGCCTTGCCGTGCGTTCTGAGCAAATCGTCAGTTTCTCCAATTGGCCGAAGCCATGGCACGCGCCCCTTGATCTTTGTGCGTTTGGGGCGAGTGTTCCTCCATGCTCTATATGCTGGAAAACTCGTCGAAAATGGTCAACTCAAATGTTCCACTATGTGGACTAAAAGAGAATTTTTTAAGCGAAAATAAAATTCTCAACCATGAATATTTTAAAAATAATTTATATTTTAAAGTGCTTTAAGGGGAAAATGTACCGAAAATGTTTTTGGACATTTTTGGTACGACTCTCAGGACAAGGTCCAAAGCGTGGACTTAATATGTCGCGCGTCCTCCCGACATATCGAAGACCGATCCGGAATTGAAGGAGCATTCCGGGCTGGCCATGAAGCATATCATCGCGGCGCATTCCTCGACCGTGCCAAAACGGCCCTGAGGGATTCGCGACAGGGAAAACTCAACCTGCTCGGGCGGCAGCTGTTCCATCAGGGGTGTTTTGATCAGGCCGGGCGTGAAACAGTTGGCGCGGACCTCTGTCAGGGCAAGTTCTTTGCCGAGCGATTTGGTGAAGCCGATGATGCCGGATTTCGCGGCTGAGTAGCTGGACGAGTTCGGATTGCCCTCTTTGCCCGCCACCGAGGCCACGGTGATAATGCGCCCGTAATTGCGCGCCGTCATGCCGTCGAGCACGGCGCGCGTGCAGAGGAAAACCCCGCCGAGATGGATGTCGATCACCTGCCGCCATGGGGCGAACTCATGCCCTTTCACGGGGTGCGTCGGTCCGGTGATCCCGGCGGCGGTGACGAGAATGTCGATCTTGCCAAAGGCGGCTTCCGTGGCGTCCCGCGCGGCTTCGACGGAGGCCTCGTCCGAGACATCGACCGCAAATCCGCGGGCGTTTTCTCCGAGCTCTTTGGCGGCGCTTTCGGCGTCCTTGAGGTCCCAGATTGCCACGTGCGCGCCTTCGGATAAGAGCCGTTCCGCCACGGCGCGACCGATGCCGCGCGCGCCTCCGGTGATGGCGGCCACCTGTCCTTCAAATCTCTTTGTCATGCGTTTCCTCCTTATGAATACTCACTATGTCCATTAATTTGACTCTTGAGTAGTGCGCTATGGCTTGTTTAAATAGGAAAGATTTGCAACCAAAAGCATGAAAATCGGAACATAATCCGTTGATAAGTCCGAATGATGGACGGTTTGAGTGACCCTATGGAAGAGACAAAAGACAAAAGCGGCAAAAGTCAGGTGGTGGAACGCACCTGTTTGATTCTGCGCGAACTCGGTCGGCATGGCCCGCGCGGTGCGCGTCTGCTTGACCTGACCGAGGGCACGGGGCTGAGCCGTCCGACGGTGCATCGCATATTGGCGACTTTGACGGCGGAACAGTTCGTGGAGCGCACGAACGGGCGGCGTTATCGCCTGTCTTCGATCATGTACGAATTGGGTCTGAACGCGCCGAGCCCGGTGGGCGATCCGGCGCGTTTGCGGCCGATCGTTCAGGCCCTTGCCGACCGCTGTGGTGATACGGTCTACCTTGCGATGCGCACGGGGGATTTTTCGCATTACCTGCTGCGCTGCGAAGGGGCCTATCCGATCCGCACCCATGTGGTCTCCGCCAATCAGACTCTGCATCTCGTGTCCGGCCATTCCGGGCGCTCGCTTCTGGCTTCGATGCCGGAAGATGAGGCCGAAGACGTGATCTTGCGCGCGACGCAGGACAGAAAGCTTTTTGGCGAGGCGACCCCGGACAGTTTGCGCGATGAGGTCGAACGGGTGCGTGAAAACGGCTATGGCTGGGCGCGCGATGTGACCTTTGTGGGCGTGGCCGGCCTGACCGTGCCGGTTCCCAATGCGCGCGGCAGCGCCTATCTGGCGATGTCGATTTCCTCGATCCCTCAACGCATGACACAGGAGCGTGCGATGGACATCCTGCCGGAGCTTAAGGCTACGGCTGCCGAGATTGCCGTGATGATTTCCAGCGACTAAAGCGCTCATTCGGCGCACTGGCCACCCTCGTCATTCTGTGTATGTCAGAACGGGGCTGATTTGTTCGCAGCAACGACCAAAGCCGATCCGGTAATCCTCGCCCTGAGCAAAACCGCGCAGGGTCACCGTGTCGCCGTCTTCGAGAAAACTGCGTTCTGTTCCATCCGAGAGTGCGAGAGGAGCGGCGTCACCTTGGCTGAGCTCAAGCATCGAGCCAAAGCTGTCGGGCGTGGGGCCGGAAATCGTCCCTGACCCCAAAAGATCACCGGTGCGCATCGGGCAGCCCGACAGGGCGTGATGGCAAAGTTGCTGGGCCGAGGAATAATAGAGTATCAGCGTGTTGGTGCGCGGCGGTGTCGGATTGGGGGACGGAAGGGGCATCGTTCTTATCTCCTCTCAGCGCGTGGTGAGGCTGTTGCGCAGCCCGGCATAGTCACTCAGCGTCTGCGCCGCAGGTTTTTCTCGCAGCCGCCGTTCCGCGACTGTCTTGGACATGGGCTTCTGCTGTGCTGGGACTGCTATGTGGCGGCTATCGCACCTGTGGCCGGGCTTGATGGTTTGTTGCCGATGATTGTCCGACTGACGGCACAGCGGACAGTCGCATCACAAAACGCTGTTGCGGCAGAGGAAGAGCTGCGCGCTGGTCGCGCCGATGATGGCCCCGACAATGGCCGAAACGCGGGAACTGAAGCTTTCGACCCCCACGCCCGAGCCGCCTATCATGGCTAAATCCAGTCACCATATGGCCGAGGGCTTCGTCTCAGAGGAAGCAGGGGACGCGGTCGCAGTTTTCCCGGCCAACAAACTGGGCGATTGAATTTGCGATCATCCCGGGCGGCGATTTGATAAACTGCGACCCGTCGTTCCTTGGCCGGTTCCAGCCCTATCAGTTCGACACGCTGGAGGACGCGGGGGCTTCCGCGCAAGGCGACGCGGCAAAGGAAATGCTCGCCCGTCTCAACCCGCAAGGCATCATAGGTCTGACGGTGGGATCGAGCTTTTAGGGTCGATCATTCCGCTCTCGATGCTGATGACCGTCTAAGGCGTTCTGGCCTATCAATCGGTGGCGGCGCTGTTCACCGCCGGTCTGATCCCCGGCCTTTTGATGATGGGCGCGTTTTTCCTCATCGTGGGCCTGTCTCGCGCGTATTGACCGAAGCCGGACGAGAGCTGGATGCCGAAAGGCACATGGTGCGAGATCGATGCCCGGGCTGATCTCGCTGACGATCATTCCAGGGTTGGTCTCCGACGCGATGATGCCCACGGAAGGGCGCGCGCTGACCGCTGTGGTGGCGCTCATTTTGGCCGAGATTGTATCTGGCGATGGGGTTGCCGGTGTCGAAGATGATGCAGGTGTTCCGGGACGCGCTGCCGTTCTCGCCGCCTTCCTGATCGTTTCGGCGATCATCGTCCTGTTGCTTTACCTGTACACATGATTGCCAGCCGCCGCCGGCCTGCAAGTCCACCCATATATGCCGCCTCGCGGCTCAACTTTCGGAGTGAAAAATGGAAGCGCACACCACATCCCCCGCCTTCGCCGCCAATGGGGCCGAGGTGCTCAGCTTTGCCAATGATACGGAATAAGGCCTCTCAAACGCCATCATCACCGGCAACGAACAGAAGAGGCTGCGGTTCGCGCAGGGCACCGAGGCGGTATGGAGAAACCCCGCGACATTGCCAGCACGGACGGTGATGGCGTCACGTCAGGCGAATGATCATCCATGAGGCTCTGTTGTGGCGCAGGGGGACTGCGTTACACGGGTCAAATCGCACTGTTGCGCAGCTTGTGCGGGGTCAGGCCAAAGGCATGACGAAAGGCCGTTGCGAAATTCTCAGGAGAAGCATACCCCGCAATATGCGCCGCCTGGGCCACGGTGAAACCGTCCTCCGACAAGGCGCGTCTCGCTTTTTCAAGCCGCTGCTGGCGCAGGAAATCGCTAATTGTTTGTCCGGTCCCTGCTTTGAAATGTCGCTGTATGGAACGACGATTCATACCCAGATCCAGCTCCATTCGCTCCAATGTCAAAGTCTGATCGAGATGCTTCAACATATAGAGACGGATCTTTTCCGCCACTGGGTCGGCACTGGCAACGCCATGCTGCGTGGGTGTGGTCGAGGCTTCCGCCAACACCCGACGGATCAGCTCCAGCCCGCGGGAGACTCTGAACAGTTCGGTTTGAACCGCAACCTGTGAAGGCGGTGGGTTTAGGATCTGCGTGCTCAGGCGCACAATTTGTTTTCCCGGCTGCCAGATATGCGTACTCAGCCCAGGGGTGGTGGTCTCAGACCATGGGGCTGTGGCTTCAGAGGACAATAACGCCAGCCAGTCATGTGGTGTCGCCAATGCAATTTTGCGAAATGGCGTTCCATAGGCATGTAGAAATTGCAAATCGGCTCGACGCACGAGACGCATCACAAAAGCGACCGGGGCTCGGCGCGCATCCATTTCAAAGATTTCACCATTGATGGCGAAGGACTGAAACCCGTCCAGCAAGACCATCAGCTGAAATTTTGGGTCGAGGTCGGTGAGCGGAGGGCGTTCGGGGTAATCGGCCAGCGCCAGATTTCTCACGCCGATTCGGAAATTTCCAGGGAAGATACTAACGGCCATTTCGATGCTTTGATGAGTCAGTGTGTCGCGTCTCCAAAGGCATGAGTCGCGCTGGCGCGGACCCCGCGAATGGACGTCATGTTTCAGGCAAGTTATCAAACCTGAGTGAAAAGCTCAAGAATACGCGCGACGGAAACTCAGGTGAAATCAAGCCTGTCCGTCAGGGGATGAAACATGAAGAAAACAGTGAAGAAAGTCGGTGGTTGCCGGCAGCAGACGTGTGTCTGGATCGGCCTTATGGCGACAACTGCGCTTGCGGGAATGGCACAGGCTCAGGAGATCATACACCTTGATCCGATCTACGTCGAAGGCGAGGGTCTTGAGAGTGATGGTGAAGTCGAGGGCTATGTGGCCAATACATCCTCTGCCGCGACGATCGGTGGCATGTCGCGTGTAGAAACCCCGGTGTCCGTTTCTGTTGTCGGTGCCGAGCAGATCGAGGATCAGGGGGCCACCTCTCTGGTCGAAGCGCTGCGCTACACGGCGGGGGTCTTTGGCGAATATCGCGGCACATCGAACCTGTCTGACGAAATCGTTCTGCGTGGCTTTGGGGATCGGGCCTTTGTGCCTAAAACTCTCGATGGGCTCTCCTTTGGCTCTGGCGGCCAGATTGATCCCTATTATTTCTCCCGTGTCGAAGTGGTCAAAGGTCCGAATTCCGTGGTGAGTGGTCAATCCACCCCCGGCGGGATGGTTGCCATGTCATCCAAACAACCGACGCAGGAGCAGGGCAATGAACTTCAGTTTGAATTCGGCTCCGATGACTATCGGCGTGTGAATGGCGATTTTCAGGGCGATCTGAGTGAGGACGGTTCCCTGTCGTATCGCCTGGTGACATCGGCCTGGCAGAAAAACCTGCAAGAGGAGTTCGACCAGAGCCGCTACCTTTTCGCGCCAACGCTGCGTTGGGAGCTGTCTGAGGACACCACGCTCACGTTCAAAGCACTGTATCAGGACGAACCCGAGGCCGGTCAGCGCGGGTTCATGCCCAAAGCTGGCACTTTGATCCAAACGTCAAACGGCATCTGGATTGATGAGGATTTCCAATCCTATGCCCCGGACTACGATTACGTGGAGCGCACCACCAAATCGCTGGGGTATGAATTGGATCATACTTTCGGGAACGGCTGGACCCTCAAGCATAGCTTGAACTGGAGTCAGATCGACATGGATCAAAGCCAGGTGGGTCTGTGGTCCTCCTCGGGTGATGATGCGGGCAACTACGATCTGTATGTATTCCGCGATGTCTCTGAACGCGAAAGCCTAACCGGGAAAGCTGCCCTGAGCGGGACTGTGATGACCGGCGCGTTGGAGCATGACATTGCGGTCGGCATGGATGTTTTGAAAAGGAAGACCACCGGGACTTATGACCGGTCCGGTGTCGTGTTTACCTATAATTTCGCGGATGGCACATCGCCCACCTTGGCGGAGATCGAGGCGGTTTCCCTTGACGCCTCTAACAGCGTAACGGACACAGAACTGACCCAGACCGGCCTGTTCGTTCAGGATCATGTGAGCTATCGCAACTGGGATTTCCTTGCGGGCCTTCGCTATGACTGGACGGAAACCTCTGCTGCGGAAACCTATGACGCAGAGGCACTGACCGGGCGTCTCGGCGTGTCCTACGGGTTCGGCAATGGGCTAACGACCTATCTGAGCTACTCCACCTCTTTCGAGCCGGTGACGGATACCGACGATGACGGCAATGTCTACGACCCGACAACCGCGCGCCAATGGGAGCTTGGGGCCAAATGGCAATCTGTCGATGGCCGGATGTTTGTCTCAGCTGCCCTGTTCGACATTCAGAAAAAGAACATCCTCGAAAGTTACACCGAAGAGGGTGAGACCTATACGGATCAGATCGGTTCCGTGCGCTCCAAGGGTGTCGAGATCGAGGCACAGGCCGAGGTCAATGAGCGTCTCTCCCTCATCGCGGCCTATGGCTATAACGACGGCTATTATGAAACCGGCGAGAATAAAGGGAACAACTTTTCCGCTGTGCCGGATCAGAATGCCTCGCTTTGGGTGAAATACGGGCTGACGGATGCGATCGATACCTCCTTTGGCATTCGTTACGTGGGATCGAGTTGGAACTCCTCGTCGAATGACTTCAAAGTGCCGTCCTATACGCTCTTTGATGCGGGGGTTTCTGCGGATATGGGCAAGCTGATCCCCTCGGCCCAAGGGGTCAAGGCGAAGCTGAGTGTGCAGAACCTGACGGATGAACGCTATGTCACGTCCTGTGTCCGCGAGTATTGCTGGCTCGGAGAGGGGCGCAACTGGGCGGCAACGCTGACATATGAGTGGTAAACATGACCTCTAAGCCATATCAGGCGGTCATCCCGACGCTCTTACTGAGCGCCGGGATTGGCTTTTGCCCCCCCGCCAACGCCGAAAATCTCGGGTCTGTTTCGGACAGCCAAATCCTGCAAATTGCTGCGGGAGAAAGTCAGGCCCTATACTCGCAAGCCGCGGCAGGAACCTATTTGCGGCTGCGGCTGCACAGTGAGACACAGCCAATTGACCTGACCCTTGTCGACGCGGATGGCACGCCGCTGCGCCAGCTTCTGGACAATGCTTTGGGCGCGCCACAGGTTCATGTCATCGTGCAGGACGGAGATTATTTCATGATCCGCAACGAAGGCTCAGAAGCAACTCAGATCACATGGGGCATCGAACGCAGCGTCTCTCCCGAGGAGATGTCCGGACCTGCGCCGAGCTTTCTCAGCCCCACTTTGACTCGGCTCAACGATCAGATCGCGGAGGGCGGGGGAACAGAGGCGTTCTGGGCAGATCGCGCCCGCGATGGCACGCCGATGATCGAACCGTCTTCTCGGGACGGGTATGTCATCGCCACCTTTCTGTGGCGGGGCACGCAACACAATGTTCGCCTTTGGGGTGGGCCGACGTATGATCACACCTGGTTGACGCGGCTGGGGCAAAGCGATGTTTGGTATGCCTCGTTCGAAATGCCCGTGACCGCGCGGCTGTCCTACGGGTTTGCCCCCGATGTTCCCCAATTCGAAGGCAGCGCACGGGAAAACCGGGTTGCCTTACTGGCCACGCTTCAAGCCGATCCGCTGAACAAATATCCGGTCTTTTCGCAAGCGCCCGATAGATTCGCGCAGCGCTCCATGGTCGAAGGTTCCAAAGCACCGGTTCAGCCCGGTCTTTCGGAGGTGACAGACCCGAATGCGCCCGCAGGCGCCCTCCGATCCTCGGTGCTTACAACGCCGGACGGGGAAAATCGGCGGGTGGATTACTACACGCCGGCGCATTTCGATCCCGACCGCACCGACACGGTGCTTTTGGTGCTGTTCGATGGGCCAAGCTATCAGACCGACCGTGCGCCGATCCCCCGTATGCTGGACCGGCTGATCGCAGAGGGTCGCCTGCCACAGGTCGTTGTTGCGCTGATCGACCCGGTGGATGGTGATCAGCGGGGTGTCGATCTGACCTGTAACCCCGAGTTTGCGGATCTTCTCGCGGGAGATTGGATGTCACAGATCGAAGCCGCGCTCGGCATTGCCCCGGATGCGGCGCAGCGTGTTCTGGCGGGGTCGTCCTATGGCGGGCTTGCGACCGCTTATATCGCCCATCGTCACCCGGATGTTTTCGGCAACGGCATCGTTCTGTCCGGCAGTTTCTGGTGGGCTCCGGAGGGCTATGACGGGCAGGGGCGCCCGTACATGTCACAGCTTTGGATGGACAAGGCGCCGGAGGTTCGGCTTTGGATGTCTGCCGGACTTTACGAGACCGGGCGCACACCCGGAACCGTTTCCATCCTCGAAACCACGCGGCATCTGCGTGACATTCTGACATTGCAGGGAAAGGATGTGACCTATCGCGAATATGCGGGCGGGCATGACTATCTGGTCTGGCGCGGGGCATTGACCGAAGGGTTGCTCGACCTTTTCGGTCAATGAAACATGGCGGGCCTGCGCGGCGGGCCCGTCAGAATTCTCGACGCCCCGCCGATGTGGGCGTTCTTAGGCAGAAATCATGTGTTCTGGGTCAGAGTGTCGGGGCGGGGCGGCGATGGATTGTCTGAGCACCAGCCGAGGCTCCACGAGGCTGTGTGAAATGCTGAGGTCATTCAGCTTGAGCCGTTGCAGAATCTGATGCGCGGCCTCCACGCCAATGACGTAGTTGTCGATTTCCGCGGTGGACAATGGTGGCGAGGTCATTTCGGACATCGCTGTGTTGTCGAAGCCGCTGATTGAGAAATCTTCGGGCACCTTGAGGCCCAGTTCCCGCGCGCGGGACAGGGCGCCAATCGCCTGTGTGTCGTTGCCGCAGATGATGGCTGTGGGGCGTTCCGTCAAGGGCAGGCGCATGAGAGCATCAAGGCTGTCGGCACCGTGTTTGAGGCTGCCATCGCCGATCAGGATGCGGTCCGGGTCAAGGGCGATACCGGCCTCTGACAGGGCCAGTTTTACCCCCTCAAGACGTGCCGCGACACGTGTGTTGCCCTCGACCTGCTGAAAGATCAGGCCAAATTTTTGATGCCCGGCATCCAGATGAACGCGAGTCAATGCGGCGAAAATTTCGTCGTGGCGAAATCCGATACAGGGATGCGGCAGATCAGAGCCGTAGATGTAGCTCAGAACATAGGGCGTCTTGTGGACTTTGAGCTGTTGAAAAAGCATGTCGGGATAGTCTTCGCCCACGAGCATCAGGCCCTCGACACCATGTTGCAGCATGGCGCCGACCTCAGCCAAAGCGTCCTCGCCGGAGTACCGCGAACAGCCGAGAAAGAGCCTGTATCCGTGCTGGGTGAGGACATCTTGCATCCCCAACACCTGACGGGCGAAGATTTCGTTGTCGAGCGTCGGGATGATCGCGCCGAGGATTCGCGTCCTGTTGGTCGCCAGAGCCCGCCCGGCGGCGCTCGGCACCCAGTTCAAAAGCTCGGCTGCCGCGAAGATACGTGTCCTCACGGTTTCGCTCACGCGCTCCGGGTCATTGAAGGCGCGGCTGACTGTCGCAGTGGAGACGCCGGCTTTTTCCGCGACCTGACTGAGACTTGCGCCTGTTTTGCGCGACCTGTTGCGGCGGCGTTTTGGTTGTGTGTCGTCGTTTTGCACGGGTCCTCCAGTCAGATGAGTATGTCAGGTTTCGATGTCCGGTGGAAGAAAGCGGTTGACCCATATTGGGCAGATATGTAAGCGCTTACATAGGAGGAGACAACTATGCTCACGGTTTTCGGCTCGATCAATCTTGACCTGTTGTGCAGGGTGCCTCGTCTGCCGGACGAAGGTGAGACTCTCAGGATGACCGCATTGCAGACGATGCCGGGCGGCAAAGGCGCCAATCAGGCCGTCGCGGCGGCGCGTGCCGGTGCGAATGTGCGCATGATCGGTGCTGTCGGCCAGGACGCGGCGGCGACAGAGGCCCTCTCGGGGCTCGTTGCGTCCGGGGTCGATCTGTCCGGTGTTGCACGTATCGAAGATCAGCCCACGGGAACGGCCATCGTCCTCGTGGAGCCGGGTGGCGACAATCGCATTCTGATCGCTGCCGGGGCCAATGATCACGTGACCATGTCGGATGCGGATCAGGATGGTTGGCTGTTGCTTCAGATGGAAGTGCCGGTTGAAAGTCTCGTTCAGGCGATCAACAGCGCCACGGCCTCTGGCCAAAAGGTCATGCTCAACCTCGCACCTGCCGCGCCTTTTCCCCGCGCCAGCCTCGAAAAACTCACGCTTCTGGTGGTGAACGAAGGCGAAGCCACGGAACTCAGTTTGCAACTCGGGTGTAGGGCAACGGCGGAGGCCCTGTCGGAGGCGCTTGGGACCGCTGTTTTGCGCACCCTTGGGGGCGCAGGAGCGGAATGTTGCGGCCCCATGACCTCCGGTGTGCTTGTGACCGCGGCGGCGCCCTCCATCCGGCCTGTTGATACGACAGCGGCCGGGGACACGTTTATCGGCTTTCTCGCCGCCGCCCTCGATGCGGGCCAGCCTATCGGGGCGGCCATGGAACGCGCGGTGCGGGCGGGCGCGCTCACCTGCCTCACACGGGGCAGTCAACAGTCCATTCCCGATGCTGCCGCGCTCGATGCGGCGACATTCGAACAGGAGAGCTTGGATGCGTAGCGTCAAAGCCCTTCTGGTTCAGCACCCCCGTGAGCTGCAGGTTCCGGGCGTGACCACGCGATGCACGATCGCGCCTTTCTCTGGCCTGTCGGGTGACATCGACGGGCTGCATCCCTCTTTCGCCATCTCTCAGCTGTTTGGAGCTTCGGTATGACACGTTCTTTCTCGGGGATTATCCCCGTCATGATCACCCCCTTTCTCGACACTGGCGAGATCGATGCCGAGGGGCTGACGCGGCTTGTCGATTGGTACATCGACCACGGGGTCGACGCCTTGTTCGCGGTGTGTCAGTCCAGTGAAATGCAACATCTGTCGCTCGCTGAGCGGGTGCAGCTGGCCGAGCTGACGCTGAAGGCTGTGCGGGGCAGGGTGCCGGTGATCGCATCGGGCCATGTCAGCGACGACATGGAGGCCCAGCTCGAAGAGTTGAAGGCCATCGCGGCGACCGGCATGGACGGGATGGTTCTTGTGACCAACCGACTCGGGCTTGGCGAGGCGTCCTGGCAGGACGATCTCGATTGGCTTCTGGAGCGCTTGCCGGAAGACTTGCCGCTGGGGCTTTACGAATGCCCCGCGCCGTTCCGCCGTTTGCTGAGCGACGAAGAACTGGCCTATTGCGCCGGGACCGGACGGTTTGGTGTGCTCAAGGATGTGTCCTGCGATCTGCCGACTGTGACGCGCCGGGTGGCGCTGACCGAGGGCACGCCGCTGCGCATCGTCAACGCCAATGCGGCGATTGCGGGTGCGGCGATGAAAGCTGGCGCGCGCGGGTTCTCGGGGGTGTTCACCAATTTCCACCCGGACCTCTACCGCTGGCTGATGGCCGAGGGGGAGGCCCATCCGGAACTGGCCGAAGACCTGACGATTTTCCTCGCGCTCGCGGCCCAGACCGAACCGATGGGTTATCCCAAGCTTGCCAAGCTGTATCACCAGCGTCTCGGCACATTTGACGGCATTTCGAGCCGGGCCGCCAATTTCGATATCGAAGAGCGGTTCTGGGCGCTGGTCCCGACGCTGGAACATATCGAGCGCGGCACCGAGAGTTTCCGCGCCCGGATCGCAGCGCTTTAACCGACAGGGCAGAGTCTGAACGCGTAGAAATCTGTCCGGCAGCTCATTTAAAACAACTTGATCTGCCGGATATGTCACATTAGTGTCGCCATGCTAACTCGAATTAGCAAAGAGATTCTTTGGGAGGAGATCACGCAGGTGCAGGAGAAGATTCTCTGGCTCTGCGAGGACACACCCCCAATTTGTGCCTGCGACCTGTGCGTAGGCATTTCACGGCAAAGCAGCGCAGTTCCATGCCGCTCCTCTTGAATATGGGCGCGAACTGTTGGCTGGAGACTGATAAGAAGAGGATGGGTCATGCAGAATTCTGACAAAGCCAAAATTGGCTCGCAATATGGGGTCTGGCCCGTCATGCTGACGCCATTCACCGAGAATTACGAAATCGATTGGGCCTCTTTGGAGCGGTTGATCGACTGGTATATCGACGCTGGCGTGCAGGGGCTTTTTGCCAATTGCCAGTCCAGCGAAATGTTCTTTCTCGATGCGGCCGAATCTCTCAAATTGACGCAGTTCGTGGTCGATTACACCGCAGGGCGTGTTCCGGTGATTTCTTCCGGCCACACCGCTGGATCTGCGAGCCGTCAGATCGAACAGATTCAGGCCCATGCCGAAACCGGGATCGAAAGTCTGATCCTGATCAGCAACCGTCTTGCATCGCAGGATGAGGGCGATGATGTGTTCTTGCGCCGCCTCGCGGATATCACGGCACATATCCCCGAGACGGTGAGTGCGGGACTTTATGAGTGCCCCTATCCGTACAAGCGTCTTTTGTCCGATGAGGCGGTCAAATGGTGCGCTGACTCCGGGCGTTTCAGCTTTCTCAAGGATACCTGCTGCGACCCTGAGATGCTGCGCCGCCGGGCCAAGCTGGTGCAGGGCAGTCAACTCCGGATCATGAACGCCAATGGCCAGACGGTTTTGGAAAGCCTGAAGGCGGGCTGCCATGGCTATAGCGGTGTCATGGCCAATTTCCACCCGCGTCTGTGGGTGTGGTTGGTCGAGAATTGGGACAAAGAGCCGGAAAAGGCGCAGACTTTGTCGGATTATCTGTCATCTGCGGCTATGCTCGAATATCTGGACTATCCGGTTTGTGCCAAAGACTATCAAAAGCGCATTGGCAATTTCACCACGGATCTGAGCCGCACCCGCCCGATTGGTGGATACTATCAGGGCCATTTCCCGCACACTGTCACGCGCACCCTCGCATTGGGCGATCAGGTTGCTGACATGCTTGGCATTGAACTCTAACGGAGGAAATCTCATGACCTATCGAGTCCTCGTGACCGCAACGAACTATTCGGAGCTCTGCAAGGAGGCGAAGGCCCTCTTGCTCGAGAATGGCTGCGACGTCATCGAGAATGACTTTGGCCGTCCGATGACATTTGACGAGCTCAAAGACCGCGTCGCCGATGTCGATGCCGTTGTGGCCGGTGTCGATGATTGGAATGAGGATGTGTTTAAAATCGCTCCGAACCTCAAAGCCATCGCGCGTTTTGGGGTCGGTGTGGACAACATCGACATCGAAACCGCGCGCAAATACGGGATTTCCGTGACCAATGCGGCAGGTGGAAATTCCAACGCCGTGGCGGAACTGACCGTCGGTCTTATCATCTCTGCGATGCGCAGCGTGCCCCAGCTTCATGCGTCGACGCGTGAAGGCAAATGGGATCGTTTCGTGGGCGATGAGATCATCAATCGCAAGATCGGGATCCTTGGGTTCGGCAATATTGCGCAAAGCATCGCGAAGAAGCTTCAGGGCTTTGATGTAGACGTCATGGCCTATGACAAGTTTCCGAATATGGCAGCGGCAGAAAAGCTGGGCGTCACGATGGTGGATGCGGATACGGTTGTCGCAGAGGCCGATGTGCTGTGCATGATGCTGCCAAGCCTGAAGGAAACCCATCATTTCATGAATGCGGAGACTTTCGCGAAGATGAAAGACGGGGCCTATTTCATCAATACCGCGCGTGGCGCTTTGGTGGATGAGGCGGCGCTGGCCGAGGCGCTGACCGGTGGCAAACTGCGCGCCGCCGCGATTGATGTCTATGAGACCGAACCGACCTCTGTCGACAATCCGCTGTTCTCAATCCCCAACATCCTGACCACGCCGCATACCGCCGCCGAGACCTATGAGACCTATCACGGCGTTGGCCTGATCACAGCACAGGCTGTTCTGGACGTTCTGGCGGGCAAAACGCCGAAGAACCTTCTCTGAGAACGGTAAGGGAGGCGCTTCACTTGCCCGTAGACCCTGCGGGCAGGTGGCAAGAGTACGAAGGGAGGACTGACTGTGAAGTTTGTCAGATATCTGGATCGCAACCTTGAGAGATCCTTGTTGACGGTGATCCTTGTGACGATCTCGATCACGTTGATCGCGCAGGTTTTCATGCGCTATTTCCTGGCCAGTCCTTTGGTATGGGCCGAGGAGCTTTCCCGCTTTTTGCTGGTCTGGTGCACCATGATCGGCAGCAGCTATGCCGTGAGAGAATCCCGACACATCATCGTCGATTTCGCACCCGTGATGTTCGGCAAGCGTTCCATTACGTTTTTCACCCTAGTTTCGCATCTTGGCGTGCTCGCCTTTTGCATCACGGCGCTCTACTACGGCGTCCCCTTTGTGGAACGCGTCAGGTCCATCGGGCAGCTGTCGCCGACGCTGAACCTGCCCATGTGGCTGGTGTATCTTGCCTTGCCGGTGGGCATGGCCGCGACCGCCCTTCGGACGTTGCAGGCGATCTATCTTTTGCTGATCAAGCCGACCCCGTCCGATGATCACGATGAAACCAACACAGAGGTGATGTGATGTATCCGGTTTTTGCTCTGGCCTCTTTTGTCATCCTGTTGTTGGTGACGGTTCCTATCGCCATGTCTCTCGGGCTGGCGGCCTTTGTCCCCGGCTGGCTCGGGGCACCGATCAACCCCAGTCAGGTTATTCGGACGATCACGACGTCGATCGATTCCTTCCCGCTGCTCGCGGTGCCGCTCTTTATGGTGGCTGGCGACATCATGACGACGGGTGGTCTTGCGCGCCGTTTGTTCAGCTTTGCAGATGCGCTGCTTGGCCGGATGAATGGCGGTCTGGCGGTCTCGACCGTGGTCGCCTGTATGTTGTTCGGCGCGATTTCCGGGTCCTCGCCGGCAACCGTGGCCGCGATCGGTGCGATGGCGATCCCTTTGCTGACCAAGAATGGCTATGACAAACGCTTCTCGACGGTGTTGGTGACGACGGCAGGGACGCTGGGTGTCATCGTGCCGCCGAGCATTCCGATGATCATCTACGGCATGGCGGCCAATGTTTCGGTGAGCCAGCTGTTCATGGCGGGCATTTTCCCGGCACTGACCATTGGTACGCTGCTTTCGGGCTATGCCTTCTGGTATGGAACGAAGCACAAAGACAAAATCACGACGACGGCGGGTCAGGTGTCGATTGGGAGGGCATTCCGTGAGAGCTTCTGGGCGTTGATGGCGCCGGTTGTGGTTCTGGGCGGGATCTATTCCGGCACTTTCACGCCGACAGAGGCCGCTGCCATTGCGGTGGCTTACAGCACCATCGTCTCGATCTTTATCTTCCGTGAAATGACCTTTGTTCAGTTGTTCAACACCATTGGCAAAACGACATTGATCATCGCGCCGATCCTCGTGATCACGGCGACAGGTGCGGCCCTGGGGCGGGTTTTCAACCTGCTGCGTGTGCCGAGCATGATCGGGGAGATGATCAATGGTGTCGTTAGCGAACCCTTGATGCTGTTGCTTTTGATCAACTTGATGCTGCTGGTCGTCGGGATGTTTCTGGAAACCTTGTCGGCGATCATCGTGCTGACGCCGATCCTTCTGCCGATCCTTGCGCCCTATGGTATCGATCCGTTGCACTTCGGTCTCATCATGACGACCAACCTCGCAATCGGGTTCGTGACACCGCCGATCGGGGCCAACATCTTTGTCGCGACGGGGCTCACGAAAGTCTCGGTGGTCGATATCTGCAAGGGGCTGCCCATCCCCCTGACGCTGCTTTTGATCGGCCTCGCGCTCATCACTTATGTCCCCGGACTCTCACTGTGGCTCGTTGGGGTGATGAACTGATCTCGCCAGCTGTCCTTTTCTCGAATTGACGATCTCATATCAAAGGAGGAGACCTTATGAACTACGTCAAGAAACTGCTTTCCGGAGCGGCCGTTGCGGCGGCCACCTTCACCAGCCCGGCGTGGGCTGCGGATTATACGATGATCATGGCGCATACGCTGTCGGATAAAGAGCACCCGATCTATCAGGCGTTCCTTGAGCTGAAATCGCTGATCGAAGAACGTTCCGAAGGTCGGATCGAAGTGCTCGACCAAGGCGGCGGTGCGCTTGGCGGCGACCGTGAAATCATGGAAGCGACCCTGTTTGGCGACATCCAGTTCGGTCCCATGTCCACCTCTGGCGCGACCCAGTTCATTCCCGAACTGTCCGTGTTCGACATCCCCTACGTGATGCCCAGCGATAGCGAAGCGCGTCGTGCGCTCGTCAATGACGGTGCGCTTGCCGAGGCGATTTCTGAGGCGCTCGACAAAAAAGGTCTGCGCTACGAAGGCATCATGAACGGTGGCTTCCGCAACCTCACGACGGCGGACACCGAAGTGCATACCCCGGCTGATATCGCGGAAGCCGGTCTGCGCATCCGGGTTCAGGAAAATCCGGTGCACGTGAAAATCTGGTCCGATCTGGGCGCCGCTCCGACGCCGATTTCCTTCCCTGAACTCTACGGTGCGCTCCAGCAGGGCGTCGTGGACGGGCAGGAAAACCCCTATGGTCACATCCTCTCTCAGCGCTTCTACGAAGTGCAGGGCTATCTGACCAACACGAACCATATCTTCCTCGCGAACATCTCGATGATCAGCAAGGACTGGTATGAATCCCTGCCCGAAGATCTTCAGAAAGTTGTGGACGACAGCTTTAAGGACGCGACCGATTTCCAATGGGAATTGCAGGCGCAGCTTGAGGAAAGCCAGCGTGCGCAGCTTTCGGAGCATATGACGATCGTGGATCTGTCCGAGGAAGAAATGCAGCAATTCCGCGAGCAAACAGAGGGCGTTGCGGACCTCGTGCGCGAACGCGCCGGTGATGAGATCGTTGACATTCTCATGACCGAAGTCGGCCAGTAACAGGCGACCGAACATAAAAGAAAAGCCGCATCTCAAACGTTTTGCGGCTTTTCTCTCTCGCAGGATGCATCGCTGAATCCTCTCTCATCCGCGAGAACACTCTCACAATCATTCATGAAGGTAGGCATATGAGCTCGTCCCAAAAGGTGTATCTCGTTGCAAGCGGCGATCTGCGCGAAAGTGCAAATGTCAAATGTTGGCCCGCGCAACAGGAACTGGAAACCCAACTGACCGCAGAAATCGAACGTCTGGGCGGGCAGGTGGAGCGCGCGCATCCGTTTAAAGAGCACCTCGGTCACGGATTTATCGCCAGCCAGAAAGAAGGCCTTGATGTTTTCGAACACATCGACCGCAAGGCGCCGCTGATCGTTGCCGAGGCCGTGTGGCAATATTCGCTTCATGTGCTGCCGGGGCTGATGGCGCATGAAGGCCCGATTTTGACGGTTGGCAACTGGTCGCCGACCTGGCCGGGTCTTGTTGGGCTTCTCAACCTGAACGGCTCCATGACCAAGGCAAATGTGAAATATTCCTCGCTTTGGACTGTTGATTTCAAAGACGAATGGTTCCTGAGCCGTCTCGCGCAATGGCTGCGCGATGGCGAGGTGAGCCACGACACCTCCCATGTCGCCCCCTACAGGCCGAGTGCGGCGCAAGACACCCTGTCTCAGGCCAAGGCCATTGCAGAGGACCTGCGCCACCGGCGGTCGATCATGGGGGTCTTCGACGAGGGATGTATGGGCATGTACAACGCCATTATCCCCGATGAATTGCTCTTCCCGCTGGGGGTCTTCAAAGAGCGTCTGTCGCAATCTGCTCTCTATTTCGAAACGACGCAGGTGTCTGACGTCGAGGCGCAAGAGGTGTTCGACTGGCTGGTCGAAAAGGGCCTGACCTTCCATTTCGGTGACAACGGCGCCGAAGATCTCACCCCTGAGCAGGTGCTGGTCCAGTGTAAGATGTATATCGCCGTGGTGCGCATGGCGGAGAGCTACGGATGTGAAACCGTCGGCATTCAGTATCAACAGGGGCTCAAAGACCTGTTGCCTGCGTCCGATCTTGTCGAGGGGCTTCTGAACAATGCCGAACGGCCTCCGGTCAAAGGCGCAAAAGGCGAGATCATCCGGGATGGCGCGCCGATTGTGCATTTCAATGAGGTGGATGAATGTGCCGGGCTTGACGCGCTCTTGATCAACCGCGTTCACAACGCCTTGGGCCAGCCGCTCGAAACCACGTTGCATGACATTCGCTGGGGCGATTTCGACCCGACCGGGACGACGGAGGACTATGTCTGGACCTTCGAAATCTCCGGCGCAGCTCCGGCGGCCCACCACGAAGGTGGCTATGCGGGATCGTCCTCGATGCGTCAGCCGGCCATGTTCTTCCCGTTCGGTGGCGGCACGCTGCGCGGCATTGCCAAGCCGGGTGAAATCATCTGGTCCCGGATTTTCGTCGAAGGTGGTGCGCTGCATATGGACATCGGACGCGGCAAGGCGATTTCCCTGCCCGAAGAGGAAACGGAACGCCGCTGGACCTCGACCGACTATGCGTGGCCGATGATGCACAGCGTGCTTTACGGTGTGTCCCGCGACCAAATGATGGCGCGGCACAAATCGAACCACATCCAGGTCGTCTACGCCACGGATGCCGCAAAGGCCGATGAGGCAATGCGCGTGCGGGCCGCTCTGGCGCATGAGCTTGGCATTCAGGTCAATTTCTGCGGCACCGCCGCCGATGGCCGCGAGTTTGTAAGCTAAAGCGCCCGGCACATCACAAGGCGCGCGCGAGAGGGTCGGGGCGCATCAGGTGCGCCCCACTCCGCAGTCGGCGGGGTGATGTGCAGTGACAGGCAAGAAAGGAATTGACGCATGAGCGAGTATTTCATCGGGGTTGATGTGGGCACCGGCAGCGCCCGCGCAGGGGTGTTCGATGCGGACGGACGGCTTTTGGGGGTGGCAAAGAAGGACCTCCAAATCTGGAAGAGTGCCGGCGGTCATGTCGAACAATCTTCCGAGGATATTTGGCAGGCGATCTGTTTTTGCACACGCGAGGCGGTGAAACAGTCCGGTGTCGATGCCTCCGCTGTCGTCGGTCTTGGGTTTGATGCCACCTGTTCTCTGGTGGTGCTCGATCCGCAAGGGACACCGCTTGCGGTGGGAGCCTCGGAAGACGCCGCGCGCAATGTCGTCGTCTGGATGGATCACCGTGCCACGGAGCAAGCCCGCCGGATCAATGAGACCGGGCATGAGGTCCTTCGCTATGTGGGAGGGCGCATCTCCCCCGAGATGGAAACGCCAAAGTTGCTTTGGCTGAAAGAGAACCGCGCCGATATCTATAAGCAGGCAGGACATTTTTTTGATCTGGCCGATTTCTTGTCGTGGAAAGCCACCGGCTCGACCGTGCGGTCCGTGTGTACGGTGACGTGCAAATGGACCTATCTCGCGCATGAAAAGCGCTGGGACGAGAGCTATTTCGAGGCCATCGGCCTTGCGGATCTCGCCCGCGACGGGTTCCGGCGCATCGGCACGGAGATTGCCGATATTGCAACGCCGCTCGCGCAGGGGCTGACCGCCGAGGCTGCAGGCGAGTTGGGATTGGCGCAGGGGACCGCCGTGGGCGCTTCGTTGATCGACGCGCATTGTGGTGGGGTGGGCACGTTTGCCTGTCGCGGTCCTGATGGCGAAGACCTGCCGCCGGAAACCCAAATGGCGCTGATCATGGGCACCTCTGCCTGTGCGATGACCTTGTCTCGTGATCCGAATTTTGTCGATGGCGTTTGGGGGCCCTATTATGGGGCGATGATCCCCGGCTGGTGGCTTTTGGAGGGCGGACAATCCGCCTATGGCGCGGCGCTCGATCATTTGCTCAGCCTGCATCCCGCTTATCCTGACATGATGCGCAAGGCCGCGGAGGAGTCTCAGTCGTTGCCGGTGTATCTCGAGCACCGGGTCTTGGCTGAGGGGCTGACGGTGGAGACCGCCGCAGATCTGGCGCAGGGCTTGCATGTCGTGCCGGAGTTTCTCGGCAACCGTGCGCCCTATGCCGATCCCAATGCGACCGCCGTGATCAGCGGGCTGACGCTGGATGCCTCCGAAGCGAGTTTGTTGCAGCTCTACGTGGCCGGTTTGTGCGGCCTGTGCTATGGCACGCGTCAGATCATTCAGGCGGAAAAGGACAAAGGTCTGCCGATCGAGACGCTGGTCGTGAGCGGGGGGGCGGCGCAAAGCGCGCTCTTGCGCCGGATTCTGGCGGATGCCACCGGGATGAAGGTGGCCCTGCCCCGGACGCAGGAGCCGGTGTTGCTGGGTGGCGCGATTGTGGGGGCGGTGGCCTCTGGTCGTGCGCCGGATCTGCAAAGCGGTGCGACACAGATGTCTGCAATTCAGGAAATCACAGTGCCGAACACGGCGTCTGCCGCGCTGCACCAGCGCAAATACGAGGCGTTTTGTCTGTTGCAGGACGCGGATCGCCAAATCCGAGCGCTGTCGTTGTGAGCGCGGCCTCCCGCGACACAGGTTTTGAGAACCTGAGGGCGTCGGTGGTGTGAAAGATTGCGGCGACGGAAGTTTGTGCTAGGGAGTCATGCCAAGCAAACAGGTTTCACACTGGGCCTGACCGGCATGTGCCCGGGGCGTATCGCCCCATTTATATCTGGTGGTTGCGGCTTGTGGTCTCAATGAGGCTGACAAGCCGCTGATCTGTGTAAGGACCTGTGAGCATGGCAAAAACGATCTCGGAGATTTCAGAGGCCACAGGGTATTCGCGGACGACGATCACGATGGTGCTCAATGGGCGGGCGGAGCAATATCGGATCAGCAAACGCGCCCAGAAAATCATCACAGACTATGTGGCGAAACACGGGGTCACGATCAACCAAACCGCGCGCAATCTGAAGACCAGCCGCAGCCGCACCGTCGGATTCATTGCCCCCGATCTGGCCAACACCTTCTTTGCCCGCATCATGGCGCGTCTGGAGGAATACTGTCGCGCCGAAGATCTGGTTCTGATCACGACCTCCAGCCGGGAGAGCCCGCAGCTCGAACAAAAGGCGTTGCGCAGTTTGCTTGAGCGTGGTGTGGACGGGCTTGTCGTTGCGCCATGTTCGCCGCTTCAGGCGCAGGCCGCGCAAAGGTCCGCAAAGGCGGTTCCGCTTGTGCTGATCGACCGCGATTATGACGTCCGGAGCTTTCCGGTCGTGTCCAGCGACCACGAGGCCAGCGCACGTCAGCTCACCCGCGAAATGATCTCATCTGGCGTCGCAAATATCGCGTTTCTCTGTGGTCACCCGGATATTCCCAGTGTTCAGGCCCGGATGGACGGGTTTCGGGCCGCCATTGCAGAGGCGCAGTTCGGCGTCGACGACACACAGCTTTTGTCCGATGAGGAGGACAGTGTCGAGGCCGGGCAGCGGATGATGCAGGCTTTGCTGCAGGACCCGCAAAAGAGGCCGGCGGCCATTCTCTGTTCATCGTTGCTGGTGCTCGAAGGGGCGCTCTATCAGCTGAAACTTACCACGGGTTCGATCCCGTCTGAGATGATGATCGGGGCGTTCGATTATGACGGGATGCTGCATTCTCTGCCCAATCCTGTGGTGATTGCGCGGCAGGATGAAGACGCTTTGGCCAAAGCGGCTTTCCAGCTTTTGTTCCAACAGATGCAAAGCGACGCGCCGATTGGCAACAGCAGGGAGATTTTTCCTGCTGAGATGATGCGCCTCGACACGCCGTAATCCCTCCTGTGCGGCCCGCGTGCACAAAACGGTCGGGCTCCTCATTCACGTGAGGGGAGGGCAGGGCTCCGCAGGGTTGTGATTCCAGCACAGCGCCTTGCCAGCCTCGATCACACAGAAATGCCCGGTCAGCACCTTCGCCTGACGTGGGGCAATCCCGTATTGTTCTGCGATCAGTCTCAAAATGCCATTGCTGGTCACAATCACTGCCGTGGCGTCGGGACCATGCGTTGCCACAATCTCGTCGATCATCTCTTTCCAGGCTTGCGCGATACGATCCGGTTTCGGATGCCAGTCAAACCCATCGGGCCAGATGCTGTCCTTTTGCCATCGGGTGATCTCATCCGGGCCAAATTGGGCAATGATCTCGTCGTTCGATTTGCCTTCCCACACACCGTAGTCGATCTCGCGCAGCGCCTCCGAGGCCTGACGGGGCACGCTTTGCCACCCCGCATGCTCGGCCAGAATCTCTGCGGTTTCTGTGGTGCGCTGCAATGGGCCATAGATCAGCGTATCCGGTTTGATCCGGGTGGCTGCGAAGGCTTTGCCCAATTGCTGTGCCTGATCTTTCCCTTTGTGCACCAAAGGCATATCGCTGCGCGCGCCCACCCAGACCACGCGATCTTCGGGGCCAAAGGTGTTGCCGTGGCGGACCAGAACCAATGTCAGCCCAGCCTTGGCCTCAAAACGGGATGTGTCGCAGGTCTCAGTCAACGAGCTCACCCTCGCGCCGGATGATGTCTTCGACGATGGCGATATCCTCTTTGGCATCGACAGAGGCATGGGTGCGACCGTGGTAGTCGACAATGACAGTGCGCACTGTCATGCCGTTTTCCAAGGCCCGCAATTGTTCAAGCCCCTCTGTGAGTTCCAGAGGCGAGGGCTCAAGGTTGACATATTTGCGCAAGGCTTCCGGGCGATAGCCGTACAGACCGATATGGCGATAGGTCTGCGTGTGTCCGGGCGATCTCACATAGGGCATGATGAGTTTGGAGAAATAGAGAGCATTTCGCTGTTTGTCGAAGACGGCGGTGGTGCCGCTTGCGGGGGTGACTTCCTTACTTTTGCGCAGATCACGCAGCATCGCATCGTCCAACGCGGTGACGGGGGTCACAATGTCAAAGGCGTTGTCGGGTTGGCCAAATTCGTCGATCATCGCCTGAAGCACCCAGGGCGGGGTCAAAACCGCATCGCCCTGAAAATTCAAGATGGCGCTTTCCGTCGCCCCAAGCGCTTCGAGCGTGGCGTAACAGCGCTCTGTGCCGTTGCGACATTGCGCATCGGTCAGTATGGCCTCGGCGCCAAAACTCTGGGCGTGATCGACGATGCGCTGATCTTCGGTGCTGATCACCACCCGCGAGTTGCCGCGCGTCGCTTTCGCGATGTTCCAAACCCGCTCCAGCATGCTGACACCTGCGATGTCGAACATGGGTTTTCCGGGCAATCTGCTTGACCCATAGCGAGCGGGGATGACGATTAAAACGGACATTGCGACCTTTCCGAAACCTTTGCGTACTCTTTAAAAGCAGATACCGCCTTTTCGAAAGGCATTCAATTTATCGGGCCCGCTTTTATGCGGTCCGACGTGCTGCAGCTCTGTCTAAGGCAGAGCCGGGTGGGACAGGTCCTGCGTTGAATAACATGCCATATCTCCCCGAAAGCCGTCACCTTTGGAACGGATAGGCGGAGGGATTGAAGATGTGGCGAAGAATGTTTCTTGACAGCTGATATTATATAAATAACATTTATGAAATAAATAACATCCAAAGACTCGCGCTGGGGAGAGGAGCCCCGGCGAGAGGCGCGCATATCCGGCGCGGGATTGGAGTTGGTTTCTCTGGAGGAGAGGGGCCTGAAACTGAGCATGCGTGGAGGCATGCTCGCAATGGGAGGAAACTATGAGAAAACTTATGCGCGGTCTTTCGGCCGCAGCCTGTGGTATTGTGTTTGGCACAACGTTGGGCGCAACAAGCGTATCGGCTCAAGACGCAGTTCCTGAGATCAAGGACGAATATCGCTTTGTGATGATTCCGATCTTGGCGCAGGCGTGGTTCGACATCGTTCACGACGCGGCGGCGGACTCCGCGGAACAGCTGAGCGCCCAGCTCGGCACCAAGATCACCATCGATTACCAAGCCCCGGCGCAGGCCGATCTGGTCGAACAAAACACGCTTTTGGAGCGTGCCATCGCGACCAAACCCGACGGCATCGCTATCGATGCCATCGACGTGAATGCCAGCATGCCGATCCTCAACGAAGCCCGTGATCGCGGCATCCCGGTCGTGCTTTTTGTCTCAACCGCGCCGCAGGGCTCGCAATTCACCTATATCTCCAACGATTTCTACGATCAGGGGCGGATTTTGGGCGAGGAACTTTTGAAGCGGATCGACAACAAGGGCAAGATCGCGATCCTGCACGGTGTGCCGACCAACTCCGCCCATGCGGACCGTTACAAGGCGCTGACGGACCTGTTCGCGCAATACCCGGATGTCGAGATCGTCGACGAGGGCTTTGATTATGACGATGTGCAAAAGGCCCAGACCGAAGCCTCGCGCATGTTGGCGGCCAATGCCGATCTCGATGCCATCGCCGTGGTGGATGCCGCCGGTCCCGTTGGTGTGGGGCTCGCGCTGCGCGAAGCGGGGCGTGTCGGCGAGGTGCAATTCGTCGGTATCGACGATGTGCCGCAGCTTCAGGAACTGATGCGTGACGGGGTGCTCGATCTGTCGATTGCCACCCGCCCGCGCATGATCGGCGAATGGTCCACGGTGGCGCTGATGCTTCAGAACATGGGCGTGGAAACGCCGTCCTGGATCGACACGGGCATCGGCTACATGACGCCTGACATGGTGGCCGAAGGCAATATCGACGGCTTCTAAGATCCGGTTTCAGAACATCGACCGGGCGCATCCCTGCGATGCCCCGGTCTCCTTCTCAGGCCAATCTCAGGGAGATCGATATGAGTCTTTTGGAAGCCCGTGGCATCACCAAGCGCTTTCCCGGTGTGATCGCGCTGGATGCGGTGGATTTGCGGTTCGAACGCGGCGAAGTGCATTGCATCGTCGGCGAAAATGGCGCGGGGAAAAGCACGCTGGTCAAGGTGCTGACCGGCATCTACCGACCCGATGAGGGCGATTTGCACCACGATGGCGAGGCACCTCCGGCGATCGGTTATGTGCCGCAGGAGTTGAACCTTTTCGACCATATGACAGTCGCGGAAAACATGTTCCTGCCGCTGGAAAATGGCGCGCTGTTTCGGCGCAAGGCGCTTGAAGAGGCGGCGCGGCCCTTTCTCGATGATTTGAAAATGACCTGTGCGCCGGAGGATCTGGTGCGGGACATTTCGGTGGCTGAAAAGCAGCTTTTGCAAATCGCCCGCGCGCTGGCGAGCCGCCGATCCGATATTCTCATCCTCGATGAGCCGACCGCCTCATTGACCGCGACCGAGATTGAACGGCTCTTTGCGATTTTCGAAGAGTTGCAGGCCCGCGGCACGGCGATTGTCTTTATCACCCATCGGCTCGACGAGGTGATGCGGCTGCATTCCGTGGTCTCCGTTCTGCGCAACGGCTGTGTGGTCGGCAATTCCGATGGCGAGAAGGTCTCAGAGGCCTGGATCGTCTCCAAGATGACCGGCAAGGAGATGGACCTGAGCACGCTCTACCGTCCGCGCACCCCGCGTGGCGCCCCAGTGTTCCGGGTCGAGGGGCTGTCTGGCGATGGCTTCGAAGAGGTTTCTTTCGATCTTCACGCGGGTGAGGTCCTGGGGTTTGCCGGGCTGGTGGGCGCCGGGCGTTCCGAAGTTCTGCAAACGCTCTTCGGGATGCGCAAGCCGACGGCAGGGCAGGCGTGGTTTGACGGTGAGCCATGGGTGTTCAACAAACCGGCCCGCGCGATTTCCAAAGGGGTGATGTATCTCTCTGAGGAACGCAAGGCACATGGGATTTTCCCGCATATGTCGGTGCGCCAGAACGTCGGCGCAGGTCTGTTGCGGGACGTGGCGCGACTGGGTGTGGTGTCCAATGCGCGCGAGGCAGAGGCCACAGCTAAGATCATCGGTGACTATCGGGTCAAAACCGCCTCATCCGAGACCAAGATCATGAACCTCAGCGGCGGCAATCAGCAAAAGGTGCTGATCGGGCGCGGCCTCATGGCCAACCCGCGGGTGATGATTTTTGACGAACCGACGCGCGGCATCGACGTCAACGCCAAGGACGAAATTTACCGCCTGATGCAACAGGTCGCCGAGGACCAACAGATCGCCGTGGTGCTGATCTCCTCGGAGATCGAAGAGCTGTTGAAATGCAGCAACCGAGTTCTGAGCCTTTATGACGGGCGGATCAATGCGGAGATCGCGGCGGATGAGATGAGCGAAGAGCGCTTGCTGTCCTCGATTATCAACACGGGCGGCGCCTTTGATGCGACGGCCGCAAACAGGGAGGATGCCCATGTCTGACGGGCTGGTGAACATGACGCAGAGACGAGGTTTCAATCTGAAAGGCGGCGGCCAGATCGTCGGGGTTCTGATCGCTTTTGTGGTGATCTGTGTGGTTGCGTCTCTGGTCGCGCCGCAATTCCTGACAAGCTACAACATGACGATCATTTCCCGCGATCTCGCCTTTATCGGCATCGTGGCCATCGCGCAGGGCCTGTTGCTTTTGCTCGGCGACATTGACGTCTCCATCGGGGCCATCGCGGGGCTGTGTGGCATCGTCTGCACCAAGCTTTTGGTCGATGCGCAGCTCGATCCGGCGCTCGCCATCTCGGCGGGGTTGGCGGTCGGGGCCATTGCCGGCGCAGTGAATGGCACGATCATCACCATGTTCAACCTGAACTCACTGGTGGTGACCATCGGCATGCTCAGTGTCTATTCGGGTCTCAATCTCTGGATCACCAAGGGCCGTACCATCGTGGGCCTGCCGAAAGAGGTGACGGTTCTGGGGGGCGGCACGCTCATGGGGGTGCCGGTGCCGGTCTATATCATGGCGGGCGTGTTTCTCGTGATCCTGTTCCTGACCACGAAAACGGTCTACGGGCGCCGCCTTTATGCCGTGGGCAACAGTCGCGAGGCCGCCAAGATCATCGGAATCCACGAACAACGTGTCCGCATCACCGCCTATGCCGTGGCGGGCGCACTGGCCGGGCTGGCGGGGATGTTGTTGTGCTTCCGCCTTGTGTCGGCGCAGGCCTCGATGGGGCAATCTTGGCTTTTGCCGTCGATTGCCGCGCCTGTCATCGGCGGGATCGCCACCACGGGCGGCATTGGCACGATCTGGGGCGCACTTCTGGGCGCGGCCATCATCGCGGTGATCGGTAATGTGATCGTGCTGGGCGGTGTCGATGTCTACCTGCAACAGGTGGTTACGGGTGCGATCGTGGTGATCGCCGTCGCTCTCGATGCCATCACACGCAAAATGGGCCGGGGCTGATCCCCCGCCCGCAAATTCATTCCAAAGGAGGAGATAGGAATGTCCGAGGAAACCAAAATCACTCAGATCGGTGTCGTCGTGCGCGATCTGGATGCGACGATGAAAATGTATCATCAACTTTTGGGCTGGGGACCGTGGAATGTGTACGAACACACTGCTCCCGTGCTGCATGACACCCATCTGCACGGCAAGCCTGCCACCTATTCGATGCTCTGCGCCGAGGTGATGGTGGGTGACATGTGTTACGAGTTGATCCAGCCGCTTGAGGGCGACTCGATCTACAAGGAATGGCTCGAAGAACATGGTGAGGGCCTGCACCATGTCGCCGTGATGAAACATGGTCAGGGCGCCGCTGACCAGTTCAAGAAGGACATGGATGCGGCGGGCGCGAAGATGCTCATGGGTGGGCGCATCGGCGAGACCATCGAGTTCTATTACCTCGACAGCGAGCCGCAACTGAAGGTGATCCTTGAATCCGGCACTGGCCACGCTATCGACTTGAAACCGATCCGCACATACCCTGAGTGAACGATCCAGGTCCCAAGAAAAAGCCCCCGCATTGCGGGGGCTTTTTTATGTCTCGCTTTGTGGTGCTTTAGGCCGCGATGCGATGATCGTCTTTGCCAAAAACCATGATGTGTTCGGGCCGAATGCCAAGCGCGAGGGTCGCAGGGCGTTCCGTGTCACTGCCTTGCCGGATCACCTCGATCTCACCGTCGCCAAGAGTGGCGAAATAGCTCGTCGAGGTGCCGACAACCTGTTGATTGGTCACATCGAGGGTCAGCCGGTTGGCCTCGGAGGTGCCATCGAGGAAATGTTCAGGTCGGATGCCAAGGGTGACCGCGCCTGTCGCGGCGGTGGCGCTGGTCAGAACCGTGCCGTCGCTCAGTGTCATCTGATGCCCGTCAGCCTGCGCGGTGACAAAGCTCATCTGCGGCGAGCCGATGAACCCCGCGACAAAGCGGGTTCTCGGCGCAGTGTAAAGCTCGGCCGGGCTGCCGACCTGTTCGATCCGCCCGTCCTTCATCACCACGATACGGTCCCCCATGGTCATCGCTTCGACCTGATCGTGGGTCACGTAGATCGAGGTCACGCCGATCCGCTGTTGCAGGGCGCGGATTTCCTTGCGCATCTGGACGCGAAGCTGGGCGTCGAGGTTCGACAGCGGTTCGTCGAACAGGAAGGCGTTGGAATGTTTGACCATAGCGCGGCCCATGGCCACCCTTTGACGTTGCCCGCCTGACAAGGCGCGCGGGCGGCGGTCGAGATAAGGGGTGATGGCCAGAATGTCGGCAGCCCATTTCACCCGCTTTTCGATCTCCTCTGCGGAGGTCTTGCGCACCTTGAGGCCGAAGGCGAGATTTTGCGCCACCGTCAGATGCGGGTAGAGCGCATAGTTTTGAAACACCATCGACAGATCGCGTTCTTGCGGCGGCAGGTGGCCGACCGGCGTGCCGTCGAACAGAATATCGCCGCCCGAGATCGGGTTCAGCCCGGCCACACAGCGCAGCAGGGTCGACTTGCCACAGCCTGAGGGGCCGACGAGCACGATGAATTCGCCATCGTCGATCTCAAGGTTCAGCCCGTGAAGTGCCTTAACCTTGCCGTAGTGTTTTTCGAGGTTCTGGATGTTGATTGAGACCATGGGTTCTCCTCCCAAGTATGGTGGCGTCGCAGGGCGCGCGCTATTTGATGCTTCCCTGTGTCAGGCCGCCGACGAGATGTTTCTGAAACAAGAATGCGATGAGGTAGATCGGCACCATGCCGGTGAAGGAGGCCGCCGCCATCTGTCCGAAATTCACCAGTCGCTCGCCCTGAAAGAGCGACATGCCGACCGTGATCGTGCGGCTCGCTTCGCTGAACGTCAGGGCCGAGGCAAAAAGAAACTCGTTGTAAGACAGGATGATACAGATCAGTGCGGTGGCCAGAATGCCGGGGAAAATCAGCGGCAGGATCACCGCGAAGAGCGTGTGCCAATAGCCTGCGCCGTCGATCCAGGCGGCTTCGTCGATCTCTGCCGGGATGTCGCTGACAAAACTCTTGAGCAACCAAAAAGCGACGGGCAGGTTCATCAGCCCGTGAACCAGCGCAAGGCCCGGAATGCTGTCCATCAGCTGTGCGGTTTGCAACAGATAGAACAGCGGGATCAGCGCGATAATCGGGGGCGCGGCATAAGAGGCCAGCGTGATGTTGGGGACGGTCCTGCGAAAGGCGCCGAGTTTGATCGTGGCATAGGTCGCAGGCACCGCGATCACCAGCGTGATCACCCCGCTCAAAAGCGCCACGGCGACCGAGTTCCAAATCATGCGCAGCACCGGGACATGCGCGAAGGCATTGGGGTAATTTTTGAGCGTCGCGGCCTCTGGCAGGAGCCGACCTTGCAACACATCGTCGGGCGTTTTGAACGAGGTTGAGAACAGGTAGACGATGGGCAGCGCGAAAAAGATCAGCATCGCGGCCAGAAAGCCGAACCGGATCAGGCGATCCGTGCGGGTGTCCTGAACAGAGGCGGTCATCGACGTTTCTCCAGATGATTGTGCAGCAAAACGATGGGCAGGGTGACGACAGAAACGGTGATCGCGAACATCAGCGTCTGGGCCGCGGCGAGGCCGACATCGAATTCCCGCAGCGCGGTTTTCCAGATCTCGAATGTGGCGATGTTGGTGGCATTGCCGGGGCCGCCGAAAGTGAGCGTATAGACCAGATCAAAGGTCTTGAGTGCCATGATCACCCGCAGCAGGTAGACGGAGAGCAGCGCAGGCGCGATCATCGGCAGGGTGACGGTCCAGAAAATCCGTTTCGGATAGGCGCCATCGAGGGCGGCGGCCTCTTCGACGTCATGCGGCACGCCTTGCAGGATCGCAAAGCACAGGATCACGATCAGCGGTGTCCATTGCCATGTGTCCGCCAGCATGATTGCCGGAAAGGCGAGGTCATAGTTGCCGAAAAACGAAATCGGAGCGTCGATCAGCCCGGTGCGCAGCAAGATGCCGTTCAGCCAGCCGCCTGACGGGTTGAGGATCAGCTTCCAGGCGATCCCGACCATCACCGGCGGTGTCATCAGTGGCAAAAGCACGATGGTCCGAAGCCACCGCCCGCCACGCACGATTTTGCTCAGGATCACCGCAAGGTAGAGCCCAAGCGCCAGTTGCACCAAGGATACGATCAGCGCGAACAGGATGGCATGGCCCACGGAGCCCGAAAAATTCGTGCCGCTGAGCGCCCAATCAAAATTTTCGAGGCCCACAAAGCCCTGAAACTGTTGACCGAGATCGGAGCGGGAAAAGGCCAGAAGCACGAGGTACACCAAAGGGTAGCCCGCGAAAATCGCAAGCCCGGCCATCAAGGGCAGGGTCATGCCCCATTCCGCACGCTTGCGCTGGTTTGCGCCGCGATCTGATCCGAAAGAAGCTGCCGGTGGCGTCGCCATCATGGGGCCTCCTCTGTGTTGTCATTCATGAAATTACACCCCTTGGGCGCGGCATCCGCGATGCGCGTCCAAGAGGCAGGTCCTGTCCGCAGGGGGCTTAACGCAGCAGGCGTTCCCAGCTTTTCTGCGCCAGCTCCATCGCCTTTTCGGGCGTGCTTTCGCCGGAGATCATGATGGCGAGCTGTTCAGACAGGCTTTCGAGCATGCGCGGCGCTTGCGGTCCGGTGGGCCAGGCCATCGCCCCATTGAGCGAGGCGCTCGCGGCCCGTTGGCTTCGGGCGTTGAAGGCCTCGTACTCCGGGCTGGTCAGAGCGGAGATGCGGGTCGGATCGATGCCGGAGCCGGTGGTGGTCAGCAAGTCGAGATGCATCTGCGCCGAAGACGCCAGTTTGATGAACTCCCAGGCAAGGTCTTTCTTGCTGCCATAGGCCGCGATGCCAAGCGCCCATCCCGCGTTGAGCGGCGCGCGACTTTCGGTCTGGCTGCCGCCGACAGGCAATTGCACCACGTCCCATTTTCCGGCGATCTTCGAGGTCTCATTGTCTTCGGAATAGGCGCCGAGGTCGATCCAGCCTTCGGTCATTGCGGCGCGTCCGCCGACAAAGGCGGTGAGCGCCTGATCAAAGCCGGTTTCCGCAGGTGTCGGCAAAGCCGAGGGCACCGTGGCAACAAGGTTCTGGGCCGCCATGAGCGCGGCGTCGCTGTCGAGCGCCGGACGCCCATCCGCATCGAGAAATTCGCCGCCATAGTTGGCTAGGCGGTTGGCAAAGACAGAAATGTTCTGAAGCGGGGCACGAATGCCCATCAAGGCCATGCCATAGATGCCATTGGCGCTTTCGGCCTTGGTGATGGCCTCGGATGTGGTGATGACCTCATCCCATGTTTTCGGGGGCGTCAGACCGTTTCGCTCGAAAATCTCGGTGTTGTAGAACAGCGCATGAGTGTCGCCATCGAAGGGCAGGGCGTAACGACGGTCATTATAGAGGCTGTAGGGATCGTAGACGGTCGCGATGAAATCCTCCGGCATGATTTCGTCCGCGTCGGCTTCGATTCGGTCGGTTATGTCCTCAAGAACGCCGGTTTCGACCAGCGAGCCTTTCGAAATATACCAATAGTCAAAGGCGTCGAATCGTTTCGCGCCGGATTGCAGGTCGAGGGTGAGTTGCTGCTGAATCTGGTCGAGTGGTACGGGGACGATCTCCACCTTCACGCCGGTTTCCGCCTCGAAAGCCGCGGCGACAATTCGGGCGCCGCCCACCTGAGGCTGGGACATCAGCACGGTGATGGTCTCGCCCGCCTGCGCATAGGCACGCGCTGATAGCACGCCACTGCCCAAAGCGGCGCCGACCGCCAGTCCCATACCACCACCCAAAACTTGGCGCCGCGACAGCGTGGCCCCCGTGCTTTGCGGTTTTGTCCGATTATTCATCTGAGTTTTGCTGTTCATATTTTCCTCCCTTTGGGCTGGGCCCTGTTTCCTCCCGGACCGGCAGCCGCATAAATGACCTTGACATGAAATTAATATCAGTCAAGTTATTTATAACATGTGTAAGACATGGAATGGGAGGACGACATGGAAAAACTGAAGATTGCCGCCATTGGCGATCAATTCATCACCTCGGCGGTTTTTGAGACTGCGGTGCGCGATGCGATTGGCGCGGAATGCGAGGTGGTCACGCGCGATTTGCAATGGCCCGAGGTGCCGTTCTTTGCGCATGACGGACCGGCGGGAACGGAAATCAAGGAATACAGCGGCAACCCCAAGGATCTCGAAGCCATGCTGGCGGAGGCAGAGGTTCTGGTGACGCATCTGGCGCCTGTGACCGCAGAGCTTTTGGAAAAAGCACCGCGCCTGAAATTCATCGGTGTTTCGCGCGGCGGGCCGACCAATATCAACATGGAAGCGGCCCGCGCCCGGAATGTGACCGTGTGCAATGTCCCCGGTCGCAACGCCTCCGCCGTGGCGGAGTTTACAGTCGGGGCAATCCTCGCCAATGTGCGCCGCATCACCCTGGGCCATGCCGGGCTGTCCCAAGGCATCTGGCGCGGCGATCTCTACCGTTACGACCGCACCGGCGACGAGTTGTCGGATCTGACCGTCGGGCTTTTGGGGTACAGCCATATCGGACAGCGGGTGGTGCGTCTGCTCAAACCCTTCGGCTGCCGGATCTTGATCTGCGATCCCTATGCGAAACTGACCGTGCAGGATGGCATTGACGGCGTCGAACAGGTCGAAATCGACGATCTGATTGCGCAATCCGATATTCTGAGCATCCATGCGCGGGTGACGCCAGAGACGATGGGGATCATCTCGGAGGAGCGGATCGCGAAGATGAAAAAAGGCGCAGTTCTGGTGAACTCGGCGCGGGGTGAACTGGTCGACCAACCAGCGCTTTGCGAGGCTTTGCTAAGCGGACATCTCGGCGGCGCGGCGCTTGATACTTTCGAGGTGGAGCCGCCTAAAAAAGACGATGAATTGTTGCGATTGCCCAATGTCACCCTGACGCCTCATATTGCCGGTGCATCGCGCCGCGTGGCGACATTCGCCGCCGAACAGATCGCAGAAGATCTGGCGCGTTTTCTGAAAGGGGAAAAACTCAGAAACTCATGTAACTGAGGCAGAATGCGAGACATTTCGAGACGGTGCGGGGAGGCATCGTCAGGGAGGACATGATGAAGACAGCCTATGTGATGGCGGTCGATGCCGGCACTGGCAGCGGGCGCGCGATTATTTACAACACGCGAGGTGAGATTGTCGGAAGCGCCCAGGAGGAATGGGGGCATCCGGCGGTGGAGGGTGTCCCCGGCGGTCTGGATTTCACGACCGGGCCCAATGGCGCGCTGATTGACCGCGTGATTGCCCGGGCGATTGCCGCCGCTGAAATCTCCGCCGGGGAGATCGCCGCTGTGTCTACGACCTCGATGCGTGAAGGGATCGTGCTTTACGACGATGCGGGCGAGGTGCTTTGGGCCTGTCCGAATGTCGATGGGCGCGCGCAGGCTCAGGCCGAGGCGCTGACCGAAGCGGGCATTTCGGATGAGATTTACCGTCGCGGTGGCGATTGGGTGTCGATCACGGCGCCTGCGCGGTTGCATTGGCTGCGTGACAATCGACCTGATGTGTTCGCGCGTGTGCATCGCCTCGGGATGATTTCCGACTGGATGGCGACCCGGCTGACGGGCGCCTATGTGACCGAACCCACGGCGGGCTCGTCGAGTGCGCTTTTCGATCTCTCACAGCGCGGCTGGTCCGAAGAGTTGCTTGGATTGATCGGGCTGTCGTCAGAGATCGTGCCGCCGGTGGTCGAGGCCGGGACCAAGATTGGTGACGTCACCGCAGAGGCCGCCGCGCGTTGTGGTTTGGCCCCCGGTACGCCGGTGGTCGCGGGCGGCGGCGACACGCAGCTTGCACTTCTGGGGCTGGGCCGTCGGGCCGGTCAGGCGACTTTGGTGGGCGGAAGCTTTTGGCAGATGACGATCCTGTCGGATCAGCCGCTGGTCGATCCGGCTTTCGGGCCGCGCACGCTGTGCCATGCGCGCCCGGAAGAATGGATGGTCGAAGGGATCGGATTTCTGAGCGGCTTTGCGCTGCGCTGGGTTCGGGATGCGTTTTTTGAGCCTTTGTTAAAGCTTTCTGGCGGCGAGGTTGACGCCTTCGATCTGATTGAAAAGCTGGCGCAAGACACGCCTGCGGGCTCCGCTGGGGCGATTGCCGCCACGGCCTGTCCGATGCAATCGGATGCGTGGAAACAGCCGCCGCTGAGTTTTCTGGGCCTCGATCTGAACGCGCCGGGGCTGGCGCTTGGACAGGTGGCGCGCTCTGTCATGGAGGCGGGGGCCTTCTTGGCCAATCGTCACCTTGAGACGCTCGAAGCTCTGTCGGGGCAGCGCTATGACACGCTGCAATTTACGGGTGGATCGAGCCAGGGCACGCTTTGGCCACAGATCATTGCGGATGTGACGGGACGGGACATTGAGATTCCGGTGGTCAAGGAAACCACCGCGCTGGGGTGCGCCATGTTGGCGGCTGTGGGGGCGGGACTGTTTGCGACGCTGGACGAGGCGGTTGCGGCAATGGCCAGCCCGATCGAACGCCGCGTGGTGCCCGATCCGGACAATATGGCGGTCTATGCGCCGTTGAAAGCGCGTTGGTCTGAGGTGACTGACGGCCTGCGCGATCTTGGTGAGGCCTCCGGGTTGGAGCCGATCTGGCGTCCGGCGGGGGCGCGTGTGAAACAGTAATTATGGAAAAGGACATGTGATTATGAAGTCTCTTTGGGACGAAGCGGAAGCAGAGCGTTTGCGTCGGGCGGCGGGGGATGATCCGGCAGAACAGGATCTCGCGATGCGGGTCTACACGTCGCAGTTGATCGGGCAGGAGCCGGATCTGGTGCTGCACGGCGGGGGCAACACCTCGGTCAAAACCCGGCGGCGCGACGAGAACGGCGCCGAGCAGGATGTCATCCATGTGAAGGGCTCCGGTTGGGACTTGGCGACCATTGAGGAGCCGGGTCTGCCCGCGATGTGGCTCGATCCGCTGTTGGAGGCCCGCAAGACGGCGACGATGTCGGACGAAGAGATGGTCGCTTTCCTGCGCCGCGAGATGTTGGACCAAAGCGGGCCGAACCCGTCGGTGGAGGCCTTGCTGCACGCATTTTTGCCGGCGAAATTCGTCGACCACACCCATTCCTGTGCGGCGCTGGCCATTGCCAATCAACCGGACGCCGCCGAGCGCGCCCGCGAGATTTTCGGCGATGAGCTGAGCATCGTGCCCTATGTCATGCCCGGTTTCAAACTCTCGCACGCGGCGGATCAAATCCATGTCCAAGAGGGCGCGGGAACGTCGGGGCAGTTTCTGGTGAACCACGGCCTGTTCTCCTTTGGCGACGATGCCCACACCTCTTACGAGCGCATTCTGCGCTATACGACGATGTGCGAAGAGTATCTTGCCGCGAAAGGCGCGGCCTTGTTGCCCGAAGAAGTCGGCACGAAGGCGCAGGACCCGGAAGCGCATACCTCGGTGGCGGCGCTGCGGGGTGCTTTGAAAGAATGGGGATTTTTTGCGGACAGTCTGGCGCTCGATTTGCGTCTCAGCGATGCGAATGACCGTTTTCTGGCGCTGCAGGGATTGGCGGAGATCACCGGGCGCGGCACCGCGACACCGGATCACGTCATCCGCATCAAGCCCCGTCCGGTCATCGGCGAGGCGACATTCGGCGTCGAAGACTGGCGCGCGGCGATCAAAGATTTCGCGGCATGGTACGAGGCCTATTTTAATCGCAATGCGCCCCATGCCGACGAGCCGAAAACCATGCTCGATCCGTTGCCGCGTGTGGCGCTGATCCGGGGGCTTGGGATTGTCGGCATCGGGCGGACGCCCAAAGAGGCCGGTGTGGCCGCCGATCTGGCCGAACAAACCGCGCGGATCGTTTTGGCCGCAGAAGGGATCGGGCGTTTCACACCGCTCAACGAGCGTGATCTGTTCGACATGGAATATTGGTCTCTGGAACAGGCCAAGCTCAAGCCGAAAGCCTAAAAGAGGCCGCTACTCGGCGTCGAGAATACGCTGGGCCACGCTATAGGATGAAATGAAGCCATTGAGCAGGCCCGAGCGCAGCGCCGCACGGGCCGCTTGCCATTTCTCAATCCCGGCGCAGACGGCGACGATTTCGCGGTCATGCATCAGGTCGCGCTCCATCCCCAACATGCGTTTTGCGATGCCGCTGTCGATAAAGGCGCCTGTATCGTCGATCAGATTGCCTGCAAGGTCGGCGGCCACGCCCTGGCGGATCATGTCGCCCTGTTCGGCATCGGTGATCAGACCGAAAGACCGAAAAAACGAGCCGGGGCCGACATGCCCGACGCCTATCATGATCATGGAGGCGTCGCGCAACCGATCAAAGGATTCCCGGATACTGCGTTGACGCAGGAACAGGTTGCGGTCCGCTTCGCTGTCGACGATCAAGGGTGCGGTAAAAGCGTACCCCTTGCCTTCGGTCTTGTCGATCAGGGCGTGAATGACTTCGAACGGGTTGGCGTCACTCAGGGCCGCAAAGTCGCCAGTGACGGAAATGAACTCCGCTTTCTTGCGTTTGATCGCGGGCATGGCTTTGACAATCGCGGACATGGTGCGCCCTGACCCGATGCCGAGGATCATCTGATCCGTGTTTTCTAACCGGCCATGCAGGAACCGCGCCCCGGCGCTGGCGACGGCAGGCATCGAAATATCCATAGTCTGGAGTTCGTTCACATCCGGGACGATGGTACAGCTCGACAGACCGTAATCCTCGATCAGGCGGCTTTCGAGCTCCATGCAATTCGTCGGGACATTGTTCACGAAAATCTTGACCAGCCCCTGTTCATGGGCGGCTTGCACGAAGCGATGGACTTTCATCTTGCTCAGACCGCGACGCGTGGCGATTTGCGCCTGTGTCAGGCCGCCAACGTAATGCATCCATGCGATTTCGCGTATCTGGTCTTGCGTGTCAGAGTTCGATCCCATGCGCTTTATGTCTTTATTCCGAAATATACTGTCAGGTGTCGCATATGATAGTCATGTGATGGTGCGTCGCAATAGCTGTCTATGATGTGCAACTCTGGAGAGGCTCTGTCGTCTTATCCGCGTGCCAGTAAAGCGTCACGCATACACGTCGTGCCGAGTTTTTCTCAGGCCCGCATCGCGACCCAGAGTATGAGACGCCGAGGAAACTTCAGAGGCAAGGCGTCTCGCTATTCAATCGATAGAGTATAGAAGCGCATCGGCTCATCGAGCGGAGCCAATGCTGTGGTCCGAATTGAAGTCGCGCATCTGACTATCGCTTGTCCGTCGTCAGAGTTTTTGGGGCAGTTAGCGGCCTGATCTAAGAGAGGGTCTGGCTCATCTGGTTGGTTTGATTA
>NZ_JBLWTA010000014.1:0-82459 GCF_048270365.1 Celeribacter sp. | reverse complement strand
ACCTTAAGCCCCAACTGCGCCGCACGAATGGCGGCCACATAGCCACCAGGGCCAGCGCCGATCACGATGAGGTCGAAAGATGTGTCAGACATGGTGGGTCCTCCCGAAACCAGAAATTAGTTTGACACTAAACTATCTGGAAAAACGGAGCAATGAAGCTCTACACATTCCGCATGAAATGCTGCATCCCGCCCAATGCATAGCTCGAGCGGGATGCGCATAGCTCGGAGCATGTGTGAGAAATCAGGCCGCGATGGGTTGAAGCCCGCGCAAAATCTCCGCGTAGCCACCTTCGGCGAGGAACCGCGCCTCGCTTTGCGTCGTGGCCCGTGCCAGTGCCGCGTTGCGATAGGGGAAACGCCCGAACATGCGAATGACCTCGCGATGCGCCTTGGCGTGCAAAAGATTGCTCTCTTCGCCTTTCAGCCGTTCACAGATCAGCCGCACGCAGCGCTCCTGATCGGACAGGTTTTCACTGTGCATCATCGGCAGGTAAAAGAACTGGCGCGCGGGCGCATCGATCCGCATGTCCCAGCCCTTGTCCACTGCCGCTTTCGCTGCGGCCAGAGACATCGAGTCGGAGGCAAAGGCCTTAGCCTCGCCCCGGAACATGTTGCGCGGCATTTGGTCGTTGAGGATGATGTAGGCCAAAGCGCCCGACGGGTAAGTGAGCCAAAGCGAATAGGCCCCCTCCTGCGCCTTCTGCCAGGTCGGCAAAAACGCGTCACGAATCCGCTGATCGAGCGCCTCATCAGCCACATACCATTGCGACGGATCCAGCTCATCAAGCCAAAAGGCCAAAATGTCCTCGGGGGTTTTCTCGGCGCTGTGCATTTGTCGTCGCTCCTGGGGCAAAACTTTACAGAAGCGTTACAAAGCCCAAGGTGCGGCACAAGTTAATTATCGCTAACACCGCGTCACTTTTCCAATTGTTGCGCATTTACAGCATTTCACGCACGATCCTCCACCTGAGCCTCGGCCTCTTGATGGGTCTCGGCCTCCTCCGCCATGTCGTTCATGTCGTTGGCGACCTCCTGCGCAAGCTCGGCCACCACCGTGGTCGTCGAGGGCATCACCGCCACATAGGAGGATGTATCCTCCACCGCCGCGCGCCGCGTCATCCGCCAAAGCGCATAAAGCGCGATGCCACCCAAGAGAAAGATCTGGAACACCCAATAGCCCTGCGGCCCAAAGCCCGTCATCATGTAACCGGCAATCAAAGGACCGCCGACGGCACCGACGCCATTGATGAAAATCAGCCCCCCCGAAGAGGCGGCCATGTCTTCGGGTTCGAGATAGTCATTGGTGTGGGCGATGAGCAGCGAATACAGCGGGGTGGCCATGCCCCCGGCAATAAAGCCCGCAGCGAGCACGAAGACATAGCTCTGCGCGAAAATCGCCCCTAGAACACAGGCGAAAGCTCCGACACCTGCGGCACCGAAAATCACTTTGCGGCGGTCGGAGCGGTCCGAAATCCAGCCGATCGGCAGCTGAAAGCACAGCGCCCCCATGTAGATTGCCGCCACGAAAGCGGAGATTTGGCCAAGCGTGAAGCCAGCCTGCCCGCCATAAACCGCAGCCATGGCCATTTGCGAGGCAAAGACGCCGCCCATCAAGAACATGCCGATGCAGCCCAGAGGCGAAATGCGGAACAACTCGACGAGAGAGAGCGGTTTCGAGGTCTCGAACGCAGGCGTCGGAGAGATCGACAGAAGGATCGGCGCGAAGGAGATCGACACGAGCACGGAGGGGATGATGAAGAGCACAAAGCCCGAAGGATCGCCCTCGGCCAGGATCCACTGCGCGGCGATGATGCCCACGGTTTGCACCAACATATAGGCCGACAGGACCTTGCCGCGTTGTTCGTTGGTGGTGGAATTGTTGAGCCAGCTTTCCGCCGTCACGTAAACGCCCGAGAAACAGAACCCCAAAACCACACGCAGAGCGGTCCAGACCCAGGGGTTCGCGACCACCGGAAAGAGGATCAGCGCCGCCGAGATAAAAGAGGCCAGCGCCGCAAAGACCCGCACGTGACCGACGCGGCGAATGAGACGCGGCGCCGCCTGCGAGCCGCCCAGAAAGCCCGCGAAATAGGCCGACATGACGATGGAAATTTCGAAGGTCGAAAACCCTTCGGCCACGCCACGCACACCCAAAAGCGTGCCTTGCAGGCCATTGCCGATCATCAGGAGCATGATCCCCAAGAGGAGGGGCGCGGAGGAAGAGAGCACTTTATTCATGGCGGGACCCTAGGGGATTCGGGATGTGAGGGAAAGCAGACTGCCGCGCAGAATCGCCGTTGCCCGAGCCTTTTACACCGCACATCTTACCCGGATGTTAAGGTTAACGCGCTAGACTTAACGCCATATGCCACAGATTTCAGACCTCACTCCGCATGCGGCAACAACAAGGACGCATCGCCATAGGAAAAAAACCGATACCCTTCGGCGACGGCATGATCGTAAACCGCCCGCATCCGTTCCCGTCCCATGAGTGCGGAGACCAGCATCAACAACGTGCTTTTCGGCAGGTGGAAATTGGTCATAAGCGCATCGGCCACACGGAACTCATAGCCCGGTTTGATGAAAATATCGGTCTCGCCCAGGAAGGGCGCGATCACACCCGGCGCGGGCGCCGCACTTTCAATGAGGCGCAGCGCCGTGGTGCCGACCGGGATCACCCGCCCGCCCTTTTGTTTCGTGGTGTTGATCTCGCGGGCCGCGCCTTCGGACACCTCGCCCCATTCCGAGTGCATCTTGTGATCTGAAACATCATCCACCTTCACCGGCAGGAATGTCCCCGCCCCCACATGCAGCGTCACATAGGTGAACTCGACGCCCTTTTCCGCGAGCGCCTTCAACAGCGGCTCATCGAAATGCAAAGACGCCGTGGGAGCGGCAACCGCGCCCATATTACGGGCCCAGACGGTTTGATAGTCTTCCTTGTCCTGCGCGTCGGCCTTGCGTTTGGCCTCGATATAGGGCGGCAGCGGCATGGAACCGGCCTCCGCCAGCGCTGTGTCGAAATCCTCGCCCGAGAGGTTGAACGCGACCACGGCCTCGCCGTCTTCTTTCGCGATCAGGGTGGCGGAGAGAGCATCCGAGAACCGCACCTCTTCGCCTTCCTTGATTTTTTTCAACGGCTTGATGAGCGCCTTCCACTGCCCTGCCTCGGCCTGTGGCTCCAAAAGCGTGACCTCGATCTTCGCCTCCTGATAGCCCTGCGCCGTGTCACGGCCACGCTTGCCCGTGAGCCGTGCGGGCAGCACTTTCGTGTCATTCAAAACCAACCGGTCGCCGGGCTGAAACCACTCCAAAAGATCGATGACATGCCCGTCTACGATCCGCGTGGGCGTCGCCACCAAGAGCCGCGCGGAGGAGCGCGGTTTGGCAGGCCGTGTGGCGATCAGCGCCTCGGGCAGGTCGAAATCAAAGTCGGAAAGTTTCATATGTGCCTCAGGTTTGGTTTCACTGATCGCCCGCCGGTGCCTTGCGGAAAATATTGCGCAACGCCCCCGGCGTGAGCAGAGACAGCGGGTTGACGCCCACGGAGGGGGATTTGGCCGCGCCGGTCAACGTGTAGGTGAAGCCGAACAACCCCTCGCCCTTGCGCGACACGATCTGGCCCAGCGCGTTGACGAAGTAGATCGGCGACACCACACCCTGCATGTCCACGGTCTTGGCCGCGGTGTCATAGAGCCCTTCGATGGTGATGCCAAGGGACGGCCCCTCGGCCGTTGCCCCTTTGACGGTCAACCGCCCGGGGCGCAGAATGAAATCGCTTTGCGCATGGGTAAAGAGAATCCCGCCGCCTCCGGTCATCTGCTCGATCAGACCAACGACGGAAATCGCCGACAAAAGTTCGGCCAAGGAGGGCGCGGAGTGCACGCGAATGTCGTCGATGGTGACCCGCCCATCAAAGCTACCCTCTTCCGGCAAGGCGGTCAGCCCGAGGTTCAACACCCCACCCGAGGCGCGTTCCAGCACGCCGGTGGCGGAGACCACAGCGCCCGCGTCTTGCGAAGTGGCGGTGATGGTCGGGCCATGCACGCCGGGACGGATCGTGCCGGTCAGGGCGCCCGTGCCATTCAGCCGTCCACTGAACGACCCGGTGACGCCCGCCCCCGAAGACAACCGCGCGGAAAAGCCATGGAGCGCCAGCCCCTCGCTGAGGGTCAGCCGATCGAGTTGCACCTCGATGGGCACGGGTCCTGTGGTGCCGCCACCGCCCGAGCCGCCAAATGTCGCCCGCGCCAGATTGAGCCGCCCGCCAGTGATCTCGACTTTCACGGGCTTGCCCGCCCCCTGCCCCACGATGGACAGCGGCGCATCGAACCAATCGCCCAGAGTGACGCGTCCAAAGCTCAGCCGCTCGAATTGCCCGCCCGGCGCGATCTCCACCCGTCCGTCGCGCGCCGACAACCCCGCGCCAGACAGCTCAAATGTGGTGATCTCCGGCTGCGGCCCCGCCGTGCCCTTGAGCACCAATTGCCCACGGGTGCCCGCCGGCTTGCCATAGCCCACCGGCGCGAACGACAGGCGCAGGCCGGAGAGATCGGAGGTGACTTCGAAAGCGGGCGGCTGACCTTTTCTGAGCGCGACGGTGAGCGCACCCTCGGTCTCGCCCGCGATCATGCCCTTGGGCAATGCAATGTTGAACGTGTCCAAAAGCGCCTGATTGATCCGCGCCTGACCGACCATATCGGAGCGGCCTTTGTGATCGGGGCCGAAATTCTTGCGCCATTGGCCGGACATCTGCGCCGTGCCGATCCGGGCCGCCCCCGCAATCGACAGGCCCGAAGGGTCCATGGTCAGCGCCAACCGATCCGCGCTCAGCACCTGCCCCGGCATCAATTGATCGGTCGAAACCTCCGTCAGAGTGCCGTTCAACAGGAAATTCACATCCTCGAACATCACCTTCTTGATCAGTGGAAAGCCGATCTGCCCCGAAAGTACCGCCTGTCCCTCGGCCACATCCGGGCCAAAGGTGGACTCGCGCAGCGCGTTAAACGGGGGGCCTGCGACAAGCGCCAGCCCCGCCTCGACGGAAGACTGGGTTTTTAACCCGATCTCAAGGCGCGCAGGTTTCACGAAAATATCCGGAATGCGCAGCACCGTGCCCGCGACCTCCACAGGCCCGCCAGAGGGCGCCTCGATGGTGCCGCCGTTCATGGTGATGGTCATGGCCGAGCCAAACAGCGCACCGTAGCCATGCCCATCCGACACAGGCGGCAAGGCGGCCATGTAGCGCATGTCGAGCGCGTCGAAATCCCAATCCATGGCGAGTGTCGGTTGGCTCTGTCCCGGCGCGAAGCGCAGCGCCAGATCGAGATCGCGGTAGGTCGCGTCAAAGATATTTTCCGCCATCCAACTCCGGGTCTTGGCCACGGCAGCGGGCGGCCAGAGCGCGATAAGCTCGGCCTGTGTCATCTCATCGACCGACAGATCGAGCGCGGCGGACCAGCCCTCTGGACCTGCCTCGGCCCGGCCCTTGCCGCGCAGCCAGAGATCGCCCTGCGCAAGATCAATCTGGCCAAAATCCAGCACAAAAGGATCGAGCCGCAGCTTGGCCGTGATCAACGCCTGATCGAACACCAGCGGCTCCGGGAACAGCCCTTCTGGCGCCACCCGCAGCTCGGAAATGCGCCATTGCCCGGTGAAACTCTGCGGCCAGCTGCCCTCGAAATCCCGGAGCAACACTTGGCCCTGACTGGTGATGTCCAGCGCGTCGGTCTCAAGCCTCAGCTCGGGAAAGAGGATGCGTTTGTCGATGGGATCGTAGTCAAAATAACCCTTGGCCCCTTCGAAATCGAGCGGCTCCGCGCCCTCGGCGGCAACGATCTGACCCGCCTCGATCTCGAGCGAGCCGGTGTATTGCGCCAATTGCCCGTCCGGCCCGATCTCGGCCCGCATCGCGGCAGAGATCGGCGCATCGACGACGGAGAGAAACGAGAGCGTCGGGCTTTGCAGCGCAAAATCCCGCGCTGGCGCATTGTCCATATTGAGCGAGATCGACGAGGCCAGTGAGCCTTTGTTCGAGCCAAAACCAAGCTCAATTTTCGCCAAGTCTTCCGTGCCATTGAAAATCTCGAAATTCATCGTGATATCAATGTCCTGATCCGTGTTGATCAGGGTCACGCCCGCATCCGTTGCCTGCCAGATGCGACCAGACCGCGCGTCTTCCAGGGACACGGTCAACTCGCGCGCCTCGATCCGGGAAATGCCCGAGAGCGGATCGGAGGAAAAGACACGATCGATGGCCTCAAGCACTTCGACGCCCGAGCCCGTCACCCGCTGCGTGCCGCCAAAATCCAGCGCGAAAGCGCCGTCCTGACTGCGCCGCACGGTGATCTGCGCGCCCGACAGTCTGAGCGTATCGGGGCGAAGCTGGCGGGCTTTCAACGCCTCTTTCGACAGCACCGCGCGCAATTCATTGAGCCGAGCGATCTCGGCGCCGGTGCCGTCAATCAGACCCACGTTGCGCGCAGTGACACGCGGCACGAAATGGCTGTCGACAATGGCGATGATCTCGCCGATGGAGACCTCGGGGCCATTGAGTTCGCTGTTGATCTTGCGCTCGATCCGACTGGTGATCGCCTCGGGAAAGGTGATCTCGCGCCCGGTGACGGCCAACACCGCAAGGGCCGCGAAAATCACCAGCGCCAAGAGAAACGCCAGCGTCCAGAACCCGATGATGTGATGAGTCGGGCGCTTTTTGCGCTCCGGTCCGGGCACAGGTTTGACCTCTGGTTCCGGCACAGAGACCTGCTCCGCAGCGGCCTCCGGGGCCTCTTCGGTCACATCACCTTTGTCCTGTGAGATCGGCTCACGCATGCGTCTGCTCTCGGTATCCTCTTTAACGGGATCGGTTTCATCTTGTCGCAAAGCGGCCTAAAACGAAACCGAAAGCCTCTGCAACGCGTAAAGCACTATGTCAGCAGATATGAGGAGACAAATATGCTTGATCTTGGCACGACAGCCCCCGACTTTACCCTGCCCCGCGACGGCGGCAGCGATGTGACGCTCTCCGATCTCAAAGGTCAAAAGGTGGTTCTCTATTTCTATCCGAAAGACAACACCCCCGGCTGCACCACCGAGGCGCTGGAGTTCACCGCGCTGAAATCCGAGTTCGAGGCGGCGGGTGTCGCGGTCTTTGGCATCTCGAAGGACTCGGTCAAAAAGCACGACAATTTCTGCGCCAAGCATTCTTTGGGCATCCCGCTTTTGTCCGACGAAAACGGCACGGTCTGTGAGGACTATGGCGTTTGGGCGGAGAAAAAGATGTATGGCAAGACCTTTTGGGGCATTGTCCGCGCGACCTATCTCCTTGATGAAGAAGGCAAAGTCGCGCAAGTCTGGCCCAAGGTGAAAGTCGCGGGCCACGCGAACGAGGTGCTTGAGGCCGCCAAGGCATGAGCCTTACTCTGGCTGAAATGGCCGAGGCGGTGCTGCGCACCGCCGACGGTCGTGAAAATACCGCCCTCTCCCATAAATACGCAGCACTTTGGCGTGAGAGCCGCGCGGGCGGGACACCGATCCCGCTCGGCACGGCCAATCCGCCGATGCAGCCCGCACGGCCTGAGCGTCCGGAGTTGTTGAACCCGCGCGACGTGCCGAAGCGTAAACCCGGAAGCCCTGAGGGCCGCAAGGCGATCCTGCACGCCATTGCACATATCGAACTGAATGCGGTGGATTTGCACTGGGATATCGTCGCGCGCTTTACAGATATCGACATGCCGCTTGGATTTTACGACGACTGGGTGAAATCGGCGGATGAGGAAAGCAAGCATTTCAATCTGGTCTGTGACCGGTTGGAGGCGATGGAGTCTTTCTACGGCGACATGCCCGCGCATGCCGGAATGTGGCGCGCCGCCGAGGACACGGCAGAGGACATTATGGGGCGGCTTGCGGTCGTGCCTATGGTTTTGGAGGCACGCGGTCTCGATGTGACGCCGGGCATGATCAAGATTTTCCAGAACGCCAAGGACCCGGAAACAGTCGCCGCGCTCGACGTGATCTACGCCGAAGAGGTCGGCCATGTCGCCTATGGCGCGAAATGGTTCAACTTTCTCTGCGGGCGTCAGGGCATTGACCCGAAAGAGGAATTCCACGCGCTCGTCAGGCGCTATTTCCCGGGTGGCACCAAAGCGCCTTTCAATGAGGAAAAACGCGCCGAAGCAGGCATGCCACCGGATTTCTACTGGCCTCTGGCTGAGGAATTGCCGCCTGCGTGGAGCTAACCCCTCCACGTCGGAGCTGTTGCGACAGCCGGTCGCAGTCGGGCGGAACGGACACAGCCCGCGAGCGCCAACATAGGCGAGAAACCGCCAACAATTTGTCATTTCCCGCTGATCTTCCGCGCATCTGCCAAACAAAAGGGCAAAAACGTTGCCCCATGGGGAAAGCTTCGCTAACAGAAGTGCAACCGCTTGCAGGAAGGGTCGAATGTCCGCTTCAGACGGGGATCGGCCCTACGGGGTAAAGTCAGATCTGCGCAAGCTCTTTGGAGCGGCACAGAGGTTATGAGACTGCAAAGCGGATGAGGGATGGACATTGAGGACGGTTTGGCACGGCCACAACGAACAACACCATGATTTATAAGCTCAACCACATGCTTGAGCGCAGCTTCCCGGAACGCCGGGTGTTTCTGCGTTCGGACAACGACACCCGCTATCTTCGGATCAGCCCGCTGACGCAACTGGTGGCCTTTACCGGCACCACTGTCTTCGCTGGCTGGCTGATCATCGCGACCTCGATCCTTTTGATGGACAGCATCGGGTCCGGCAATCTGCGCGAACAATCTGGGCGCGATCTCGTTCTGTTTGAAAACCGCGTGGCCGAACTGGCCAATGAGCGCGACATGCGCGCCGAAGAGGCCGCCGCCGCGCAGGCCCGGTTCAACACCGCGCTCGAACAGATCTCCGTGATGCAATCGCAATTGCTGGCCTCCGAAGAACGTGTGCGCGAATTGGAAACCGGCGTCGAGGTGGTGCAGGCCAATCTGCGCAAGGCCTTGAAAGCCCGCGACGAAGCCGAGGCCGACAAAGCCCAGCTTGTGGCCCAGATCAACGGCGAGAACGGCGCGCAAAACGGCATGAGCGCGCAGGAAGTCGAGGCCACGGTCGACGTGCTGACCTCCGCTCTCGCAGATACCGCCGCCGAGCGTGACGACATGGTCATTTCCGCCAGTGAAGCCCTGCGGATGGCCGATGCTCTCGAAATTGACCTGCGCCTGATGGAAGAAAAGAACGATCGGATTTTCTCGCAGCTCGAAGACGCCGTGACGATCTCTGTCGCCCCTCTCGACAAGATGTTCAAATCGGCCGGCATGGACCCGGAAAACCTGATCGCGACGGTGAAAAAGGGCTATTCCGGTCAGGGCGGCCCGCTCACGCCGATCACATTTTCGACCAAGGGCGGCATGGTCGACCCGGATTCGATGCGCGCCAATGCGATCATCGACAAGATGGATCGGCTGAACCTCTACCGCATCGCCGCCCAAAAGGCACCCTTTGCCCTACCGATCAAAGGTGCCTTCCGCATGACCTCTCCCTACGGCCCGCGCTGGGGGCGGATGCATGAGGGTCAGGACTTTGCCGCCGCCTACGGCACGCCGCTTTATGCCACCGCCGACGGGGTCGTGACATTCGCCGGTTGGCAGTCGGGCTACGGGCGCCTGGTGAAGATCCAACACGAGTTCGGCATCGAAACCCGCTATGCCCACCAATCGCAAATAATGGTGAAAGTCGGGCAAAGGGTCTCGCGTGGCGAGCAAATCGGTGCTATGGGAAATTCTGGCCGGTCCACTGGCACGCATTTGCACTATGAAGTGCGCGTGGGTGGCAAGGCCGTCAATCCGATGATCTATATTAAGGCTGCCAACGATGTTTTCTAAAAGCAGGATCAACGAACCGGGCCCGAAACAGGGCGAGGACGTGAAGAAACCCGAAGCGGCGGCTGCCAAGCCCGCCATGCCGAAGTCTCCGGCCCCCGATTTCGCCGCCCCTGCGTCGAAGCCGAAACCGCCGGCCTCCGTGCTGTCGTCTGATCTGACCGTGACCGGCAATCTGAAGACCTCTGGCGACATCCAGATCGAAGGCACCGTCGAAGGCGACATTCGCGCGCATCTTTTGACCGTGGGTGAGACCGCGATGATCAAAGGCGAAGTGATGGCCGATGACGTCGTCGTCAACGGCCGCATCGTGGGCCGCGTGCGTGGCTTGAAAGTCCGCCTGACCTCGACCGCGAAGGTCGAAGGCGACATCATCCATAAAACCATCGCCATCGAGTCTGGCGCCCATTTCGAAGGCTCCGTGCAACGCGCCGATGATCCGCTGGCCAACGGCTCCAAACCCGCAGTTCCGGCCTCTGCCGCGCCGCAGACCTCTGCCGCTGTGTCCCAAGCCACTGCTGCAGCCAAGGGCGAATAAGCTGAGCTGACATCTCAATGCGAAAGGCGGTCCTCCGGGCCGCCTTTTTTCATGCTTGAACACCGCCCCTCCCTCCGCCATCGTGCATCCACATAGCCCCGGAGTTCCCATGCCCGCCGAAGCCCTGCGCCAGCTTGAAAAAGTGACAAACCTTTATCTCTCGGATTTCCGCATGGGGCGCATGAACGAACGTCGCCTGACGGTGATTTTTGACGAAGGCATCGAGGGCGAGCCGGATCAGATCAAGAGCGGCAATTCGGTGATCGACGATCTTCTGGGCAAGGCCAAGGTGATCGAGGTCCGCCCCGGATCGCGTCGCTTCACGCTGCGGTTCGAGGATTACGTCTCTTTCAAGATCACCGATGAGACATTCTCGAAACCCGAAGACGCCCCGGCGCTGGACGAGAAAACCCCGGCCTCGCTCTTTCGCGAAAACCCCTCCGCCGTGTTCCTGCGTCACGTCAAAGAGTGGACGATCTACGAGGATTACCACGCCGACAAGATGCACCACTACTGCGTCGCCGCACTCAACCATGTGCTCGAAGTCGTCACCACCGTGCCGCCGCTGGTGGAGATGCAGGTGCTGAGTGAGGCAGATTTTTCGGAATAACCCCTGATGTCCACAACCACCCACACCGCGCTGAACGCCGGCAATCTCAAAGGTGCGCTTTTGATGGTGCTGTCCATGGCGTTGTTTTCGCTTGAGGATATGGCGATCAAACAGGCCGCCACGCATTTGCCGGTGGGGCAGATTCTGACGATTTTTGGCCTCATCGGCACCTTGGTCTTTGCCCTGCTGACCGCGCAACGCCGCGAGCGGGTGGTGCATCCGGTGATGGCCGAGCGCGTCATGGTGATCCGCGCGGGGTTCGAGGTGTTAGGCCGGGTGTTCTTCACCCTCTCGCTGGCGCTCACCGCGCTCTCCACCACCTCGGCGATCCTGCAAGCCACGCCGCTCATGGTGGCCGCCGCCGCCGTGGTGATCTTTCGCGAACCCGTCAGCCTCACCCGCTGGGCGCTGATCGCTCTGGGGTTTCTCGGCGTGCTTTTGGTGATCCGCCCGGGCCTCGACGGGTTCTCTCCGCTGTCCATTCTCGCCATTTTGGGCATGATCGGTTTTGCGGGCCGCGATCTCGCCACCCGCGCTGCCTCCCCTGTGCTGTCCTATGCGCAGCTGGGCGTCACAGGCTTTGCCGCGCTGATCCTCTCCGGGATTTTGCTGTCGATCTGGGACGGCTATTGGATCTGGCCCGATCTCAAAGACCTTGCCTTTGTCGCTTTGGCCTCTGCCGTGGGCGTCGCCGCCTACACCGCGCTCACCATGGCGATGCGGATGGGCGAGCTGTCGGTCGTGACACCGTTTCGCTACGCGCGCCTGTTGTTCGCGATGGTCCTCGGCGCGCTGGTCTTTGGCGAGCGTCCCGATGCGCTTGAGCTGTTAGGCGGCGCGGTGATTGTCGGCGCCGGTGTCCTGTTGATGCTGACCTCACAGGCCTCACGGCGGCGTCGAACTCCTAAGTGAGGACGCGCCGATAGAGATGCCATGTCGCGTGGCCAAAGACCGGCAGTGTCACGAAGAGCCCCAAGAACAGCGGCACCATCGACAACAACGTCACCACGGCGATCACCCCTGCCCAGACCAGCATGACAAAGAGGTTTTCCCGCACCACCCGCAGGGAGAACAACATGGCGGTGACGAAATCGACCTCCTTGTCCAAGAGATGCGGCAGGGACGTCACCGTCAGCGAAAACAGGATAAAGGCCAAAACGCCTCCGACCGCGAGTTCGACCGCAATCATGGTCACCCCGTTGGCCGTCAGGAACACATCGTAAGACGAAGACACATTGGTCATCACCGACAGCCCCATGAAGAGCGCGAAAATCATATGGGCGAGGAAGGACCAGAACAGCACATAAATGACGATGATCGCCCCCATCCAGGGGATTTGCCGGTCGCGTTCGGCCATCACCACGCCGAGGATTTTATACCAATCCATCGCGCCGCCCCGGTCGAGCCTGCGCGACACCTCGTAGAGGCCGACGGCGGCGAAAGGGGCGAAGAGCGGAAAAGCGAGAGAGAAAGCAAAGGTCCAAAGCACGGTGCCCGCACCGAAAATCACAAAACCAAGCCCGATTAAGACATAAACGGCGGCGAAGAACCCGCCAAACATCGGCGCGCGTCGGTAATCCCGCCACCCCGCCGCCAAGGCTGCGCGCAAATCCGATAGGCTCAAACGTGCCACATCGGGCAACGGCGCTGCCGCCGCAGTCATTTCTGTCATATTTCCCTCCCTGCCAGCTTAGGCCGGTCCTTGAAAAGGATTGGATGACAAAATGTCGCACCCTGTCAAGCGTCGCGGGACATCCCGAGGCGCAAGGCACAGCGCAAAGAGGTGCGGATCAAAGCTGCGAGCGGCTCAAGAGATAGGACAGCGGCACCATCGTCACGGTCGCGGCGCGGTTGCCAAGCGACCATTCCGCCAGCGCCTGAATCGTGTCCGGTTTCGAGCGCCCCAAAAGGATCACCGTCTTGCCCGTCCCGGCCTGAAACGCCGCCTGATCGAGGAAGCGTTTCATCGCCTCCACATCCTGCGAACGCCCGTCAAAATCGCGGAACACCAGCCCCGCAGGCGCCTTGACCCGCTGCGCTTCCTGTTCCAGAGAATTCAACCCACGCGGAAAGGTCACCAAACCGCGCCCGCTCTCTTGTGCGGTCGCCACAACCTGTGCCGCGACCTGACGCGAGCTTTGGAAGGTGCCGGAGGGGACATCGAGGAAACCGATGGACACGGGCACCAGATTGGCGGCCTGCGTGAGCGTCACCGCGGCGTCTTGCGGTGTGGCGCCTTCGGGCAGGGACACCATGGAGAGCACTTCGAGGCCCTTGTCGCGATAGGACAGCGCGCGTTCGCCTGCCCGTGTGGCCAGCGCATCGACGGCAAAGGTCACCGGGAACGGCAGGTTCGAGAGCGCGGCATCCTCGGGCCCAAGCTGGGCGATATCGACGAGGATCACGCTCATCACCGGACCGGCGGGCGTTTGGTTGAAATCGGCGGAATAGGCCAAAAGCGCGGGCAGATCGTCGGCGACCACGACCGGCGCGCCAGTATCGGGTGCGGCGGAAATCGACGGCAGGCGCGAGGAGACGCGATTGTCCTGACGGTCGGTGAAAGACCCGACTTTTTGACCGGGCAGCGCCTCACCTTCGGAGGCGTCCTGCGCGAGCGTATCGGCATCAGGTCCGGTTTCCAGCGTGGCCCCCGGAGCGGCCTCGATCCGCGCAGAATCCATGTCGAGTTGTCGTGGCATCTGAGGAGCGGCGGGCGTCTCGTCCACACCCTCGGGCATGGCCGTCCCCGGCAGAGCCTCCTCGGTCGCGGGCAGGCTGTCAGCTTCACCGGCCTCGGGCGTCATGGCTTGCGGCGGGGTCAGGACCGGGCTGGTCTCCGGCGTCTCGACACCGTCCAGCGCCCCGTCCAGCGCCTCGTCCGTGTCAGGCGTCTGCGGCCCGGTCGGGGTTTCGATCTCGGGCGCCGTGGCGGCCTCTGTCGCGGCCTCAGGCGTCGCATCGGCCTCGGTCTCGGGCATGGCAACCTCGGGCTGCGCACCAGACCGGTCGGGCTCGGCGGCGGGGCTTTCGGCGGAGACGCCAGACGTGTCAGTGGCCTCCGGCGCCTCCGGGTGCGTCATCTCGGGTTCGGTCGGCTCGCCTGTCATTTCAGGCGCCATCTCAGATGTCACATCGGGCGTTTTATCAGGCGTCACCTCCGCCCCGGCCTCCCCCAGCAGCGACGAGGTCACAGTCACCGGGGCCACAACCTCATTGGCCACCGTCAGGATGCCGAACCCGACAATCGTGCCCCAGATCAACCCCGTGAGAATTCCGCGCCCCATTCGGTGCTCCTTCGCCTGCTCATTCGGACCATTGGTCCCTGTTGTCTCCGGGACGGCCCGGATTTTCCCGATCATATGCCGGGCTGTGGTCAGTCTCAACGTCTAAGCCGTGCCACGCCGGATCAGTGTTTTTTCGATCACGCCACACACCGCGTTCGATCAGACCAGACCCCGTCCGGCCTCTTGACCCTGTGCGGCCCTTGTGAACATGTATAACCCGGCTTCTACGCGGGATCATCCCCCTTTGAGGCCCCTTCACCCCCCTTGCGCAAACGCGCCGAAAGGATCGCCAAGATGCTGCTGCTGATCGATAATTACGACAGTTTCACCTACAATCTCGTCCATTACATCGGCGAACTGGGGTGGCAAGCCAATGTGGTCCGCAACGACGCGTTAAATGTGCAGGAAGCCATGGCTCTGAAACCCACCGGCATCGTGCTCTCGCCCGGCCCCTGTACGCCGAAAGAGGCGGGCATCTGTGTGCCGCTCATTCATGCCGCCGCCGATGCGGGCATTCCGCTGTTCGGTGTGTGTCTCGGGCATCAGTCCATCGGCGAGGCCTTTGGCGGCGACGTGGTCCGTTGCCATGAGATCGTCCACGGCAAGATGGGCGAGATTTTCCACGAGGGCAAAGGCGTCTTTGCCGGTCTGCCCTCTCCGCTTCAAGGCACGCGCTATCACTCGCTGGTGGTGGATCGTGCCACCCTGCCCGACTGTCTCGAAGTCACAGCGGAGCTGAAAGACGGCACCATCATGGGCATGCGTCACAAGACACTTCCCATCGAAGGCGTGCAATTCCACCCGGAAAGCATCCGATCTGAACATGGCCACGACATGTTCAAAACCTTCCTGAGCCAGCTGAAAGAGGACGAACCGGCATGAGCGACGCGATGAAACCCCTGATTTTCGCCGCCTCCGAAGGCCCTCTGAGCCGCGCTCAGGCCGAACAGGCCTTTGAGCTTTTGTTCAAGGGCGAAGCCACGCCCGCGCAGATGGGCGGTCTCTTGATGGCGCTGCGGGCGCGCGGCGAAGCGGTGTCGGAATATGCCGCCGCCGCCAAGGTCATGCGCGATCACTGCATCCCGGTGAAAGCCCCAGAGGGCGCGATGGACATCGTCGGCACCGGCGGCGACGGGCTTGGCACGCTCAATATCTCGACGGCCACCGCCTTTGTCGTCGCGGGCGCAGGCGTGCCGGTCGCCAAACACGGCAACCGCAACCTGTCGTCCAAATCGGGCGCGGCGGACGCCATGTCCGTCAACGGCATCAATGTGATGGTCGGGCAAGACGTGGTCGAAAAGGCACTTGCCGAGATCGGCATCGGCTTCATGATGGCGCCGATGCACCACCCGGCGATGAAATACGTGGGTCCCGTGCGCGTCGAGCTGGGCTGCAAAACCATCTTCAACATCTTAGGCCCTCTGACCAACCCGGCGGGCGTCAAACGCCAGCTCACCGGCGCCTTTGCGCCTGACCTGATCTGGCCGATGGCCGAGGTGCTTCAAATGCTCGGTTCCGAGAAGGCCTGGCTGGTCTATGGCCACGAGGGCATGGACGAAGTGTCGATCACCGGCGCGACTTCTGTGGCAGCTCTGGAGAATGGCGACATCCGCTCGATGGAAATCCACCCCGAGGACGCAGGCCTTCCGGTGCATCCGCTCAAGGACATCCTCGGCGGCACGCCCGAAGAGAACGGCAAGGCGCTTCGGAACCTGATGAAAGGCGAAACTGGTGCCTATCGTGATGCGGTCCTCATGAACGCCGCCGCCGCTTTGGTGGTCGCGGACAAGGCCGCCACCCTCAAAGAAGGCGTCGAGATCGCCTCTGAAAGCATCGCCTCCGGTGAAGCGCTCAAGAAACTCGATGCACTGGCGGCTCTGACCTCAAGCGCCTGACCCCTTTTTCTTGGCAGAAATACTCACGGCGCGTCCTCTCAACAGGGCGCGCCGTTTTTATTTGAGTATTTGCCGCACAAAGGAGACGCAAAAAGGGGCCCGAAGGCCCCTTTTCTTTCACGTATCGAACATTTCGTCAGTTCGTAATGATCTCCGGCCCCATCAAGGTCGTGGGCAGGTAGGTCGAGATCGCTGGCACATAGGTGACAAGGATCAGGAAGACGAAGAGGATCGCGAGGAACGGCAGGGCGGCGCGGACCACGGCCATCATCGGCATCCCGGCGACGCCCGAGGTGACGAAGAGGTTGAGGCCCACAGGCGGCGTGATCATGCCGATCTCCATGTTCACCACCATGATGATGCCGAGGTGGATCGGATCGACGCCCAGTTCGATGGCGATCGGGAACACCAGCGGCGCGACGATCACGATGAGACCCGACGGTTCCATGAACTGGCCCCCGATCAAGAGGATGACGTTGACCATGATCAGGAACATGATCTTGCCGAAGCCCGCCGACAGCATCGCCTGAGCGATTTGCTGCGGGATTTGTTCGTCGGTCAGCACGTGTTTCAGGATCAGCGCGTTGGCGATGATGAACATCAGCATGATCGTCAGCTTGCCCGCATCGAACAGCGTGTGGCGCGTGTCCTTGTGGAAGAAAGCCGTCACAAGCGCATGGGGTTTCGCCAGCAAGGAGGTCGGCCCGGTGCCATCGCGATCCGCCAGAGGGCCCATGTCACGATAGACAAAGGAGGCCACGAGGAAGGCGTAGATGGAGGCCACGGCGGCGGCTTCGGTCGGCGTGAAGATCGCGCCCGTCACCCCCGGCACACCGTAGATGCCGACCATGATGATGACGATGAGCATGAGGCCCCAGAAGGCTTCGCGGAAGGCGCGCCCAATCTCGCCCCAACCGGCCCATTCGCCTTTCGGCAGCTTCTTGATCCGTGCGATCACGTAGATCGCCAGCATCAGCATGGTGCCGGCCAAAAGCCCCGGAATGACGCCCGCGAGGAACATCCGGCCAACGGAGACGTCGGTGGCGGAGGCGTAGACCACCATCACGATGGAGGGCGGGATCAGGATGCCCAAGGTGCCCGCGTTGGCGATGACGCCGGCGGCGAAGTCCTTGGTATAGCCCATCTGGCGCATGGCGGCGATGACGATGGAGCCGATGGCGACCACGGTCGCGGGAGACGACCCGGAGAGTGCGGCAAAGATCATACAGGCGAAGACACCTGCAATCGCCAGACCGCCGTGGAAATGCCCCACACAGGCGATGGCAAAGCGCACGATGCGTTTCGCCACGCCGCCCGTCGACATGAAAGAAGACGCCAGAATGAAGAAGGGGATGGCCAAAAGCGTGTAGTGCCCGGCCATGGCCTGATAGAGCGACTGCGCCACGGAGGCCAGCGAGGTGTCGGAGAACACCAGAAGGAAGATCATGGAGGAGAGGCCGAGAGAAACCGCGATCGGCACCCCGATCAGCAACAGGCCCACGACCATGACAAAGAGAAAGACGACATCCATTGGGGTTATTCCTCGTATTCGCCGTGCGCGACGCGCTCGACTTCGTCTTCGGCCTCGTGAGAGACGATCAGGGAGTGCTGCGTGCCTTTGAGAATGCGGATGGTGGCCTGCACCACGCGCAACAGGATCAGCGCTGCCGAGAAGGGAATGATGGCATAGGGCACAACGCGCGGGAGCTTGTCATAGCTGTCGCCATAGTTGATCGCACCTTCGAGCCAGCGGAAGATGCCCAGCATCGGCACCTGATCGGTGACGTAGAATGCCCGGTCGCGCACGTTTTCGGTGAAGCCCAACGGGAACCAGCGGCCCTCGGTCGGTTGCAACGCCGCGAAAGGCGCCCAATAGTCCCAAGCGCCCTTCATCAACAACCCGGCATAGGCCAGACAGGCGATGGCGGAGATGATGGCGAGCACCCGCTGACCGCGCGACGGCAGGATGTTGATCACCGCGTCGACGCCCAGATGCGAGGTCTTTTTGAACCCGTAGGAAATCCCCAAAAGCACGAGCCAGGCGAAGAGGATCAGCACCACTTCGAGGCCCCAGATCAGGGAATGGTTGAACACGTAACGCAGCACCACATTAACGAAGGTGATGAGCGTCATCGCGCCAAGGATGAAGGCGATGATGTTCTCTTCGAGCCCGTCAAAGAACCGCGATGTCGCCGTTTTCGGCTGATTGTCTTGATATTGTGTCATGATGAGTGACCCCTTTTGCCCCTCTGGCCCGCGTGGCGCGAGGCCCGTTCCCCCGAAAGGGTGCGGACGAGGCCCCGTCTTAATGACAGGGCCCCATCAATCGTATGAAACGCGCTTAGTGTTTGGCGTTGATTTCTTGTGCCAGCGCGATGTTGTCGGCCCCCACGTCGCCCTCGAACTCGGCCCACACGGGTTTCATCACATCGACCCAATCCTGGCGCTGCTCATCGGTCAGCTCGCGAATCACACCGCCGGCGTCCAGCACGGCCTGACGGTTGTCGGCGTCAACTTCGGCGATGGCGGCGTTCCGCTCGGCGGTGACTTCATTCATGATGGTGGCGAGCTGGTCGCGGATGTCGGCGTCCAGGCCTTCCCACCAGTCCACAGAGGTCACGACCATGTAGTCGAGAAGACCGTGGTTGGTCTCTGTCACGCCGTCCTGCACCTCAAAGAATTTCTGGCCGTAGATGTTGGACCAGGTGTTTTCCTGACCATCCACAACGCCGGTTTGCAGCGCGCCGTAAACCTCGGAGAAGGCCATCGGTTGCGGGCTTGCTTTCAGCGCATTCATCTGCGCGACGAGCACGTCGGACGGCTGGACGCGGAACTTGAGACCTGCTGCGTCACCCGGCTCCAGAAGCGGTTTGTTGGCGGAGAATTGTTTCAGACCGTTGTGCCAGAAGCCAAGACCCAAAAGACCGCGGCGCACCATGGCCTCTTTCATGTTCTGACCGGCCTCGGAGGATTGGAACTCTTCCACGGCGTCCATGTTTTTGAACATGAAGGGCAGATCGAAAATGCGGTAGACTTTCGAGAAGGTCTCGAATTTCGACAGCGACGGCGCGGCCATCTGGACGTCGCCCTGAAGCATCGCCTCGAGCACCTGATCGTCGTTGTAGAGCGTGGAGTTCGGGTAGACCTCGACACAGACCTTGCCATCCATCTCAGCGTTCACGCGTTCCATGAACAGGTTGGCGGCGATGCCTTTCGGGTGCTTGTCGGTGTTGGTGACGTGGCTGAACTTGATCACCATTTCGCCGTCGTCACAGGCGGCAAAAGCGGTGGTTGCGGTCACGGAAAGCGCAAGGGCGGTGGCAGCGGTTGCGAGAAATTTCATGGATGTCCTCCCTGACATGAAATCGAAAGATCCGGCGCAGATCGGGACGGATTGGCCCCAACGCGCTCTGAAGGAGAGAAAACAAAGCACCTCACGTTGCATCAAGGGGAGGTGAAGGAAAGTTGAAAGTTTCTTGAAACCCCTTTGATGTCAGAGTGTTACGGAACACAAGAAACGCATAGCGGCCATGCGCCTCGCGCAAGTGTGCGATTTTCCGCACGCAAGAAAATTGCGCATGTGCGGAAAATCGCACAGATCGACTCAGAAGGCCGTCCTGTCATCAATGTCGTGCATTGATCTCTTGGGCGGCCGCGATGTTCTCTGCGCCGACTTCTTCTTCGAAGATCGACCAGACGGGTTTCATCGCCTCGACCCAAGCCGCACGCTGCTCTTCGGTCAGCTCGCGCACCACACCACCGGCCTCAAGGATGCCCTGTTTCGCTTCCATATTCACACGCTCGGACTCGCCATTCCGGGCCACAGTCACCTCATGCAGGATGGTGCCGAATTGCGTGCGCACATCTTCGGGCAGGCTGTCCCACCAATCGACCGAGGTCACGACCATATAGTCCAGAAGCAGGTGATTGGTCTCCGTCACACCGTCCTGCACCTCAAAGAATTTCTGACCGTAGATGTTGGAATAGGTGTTTTGCTGACCGTCGACCACGCCGGTCTGCAGCGCGCCATAGACTTCGGGGAAGGCCATCGGCTGCGGATTGGCCTTGAGCGCGCGCATCTGTTCGATGATCACCTCGGCGGGCTGCACCCGCATCTTGAGCCCTTCGAGGTCTCCCGGCATCTGAACCGGACGGTCCGCCGTGATCTGTTTCAGGCCATTGTGCCAGAACTCCAGCCCCAAGAGGCCACGCCGCACCATGCCCTCTTTCATCGCTTGCCCGGTCTCCGAGCTTTGGAACTCATCAACGGCCGCGATGTTTTTGAACATGAACGGCAGATCGAAAATGCGGAATTGCTTGGTAAAGGTCTCGAACTTCGACAGGCTCGGCGCGGCCAGTTGCACATCGCCTTGCAACATGGCTTCGAGCACCTGATCATCATTGTAGAGCGTGGCGTTCGGATACATTTCCATACAGGCCTTACCGTCCATCTCGGTATTCACCCTCTCCATCAACAGCGAGGCCGCGATGCCTTTCGGGTGTTTGTCCGTGTTGACGATATGGCTGAACTTGATGACGATCTCGCCCGGATCGCAAGCCGCAAAGGCCGTTCCGGCAGACGAAATGATGGCGCTGGAAACCAGCGCACAAGTCAGAATTTTCATGATGTACCTCCCAAAAGTCCACCCCGGATCGCTACCATCCGGGGTTGGTGACAGGTGACCGATTGCATCACACTGAAGCAAGGTATCAGGCGATACTTTTGCAGTTTGCAACATACATCGCGATCAGGCTCAACGCGTTGGCGCCCCCCTTACCGATACACCTCCGCCTTCACCCCATGCCGCGTCAGCTTGTCGTAGAAGGTCTTGCGTGGCAGTTTGAGGCCCTTCGCGGCCTCGGTGGCATTGCCGTGATGTCGTTGCAAAGCCGCAATCAAAAGCGAGCGCTCGACCTGCGCCAATTGTTCGGCCAAGCCCAGTTCCTCCTGCGCCTCGCCTTCGGTCAGCCCCATCGCAAAGCGCATCGCCGCGTTCATCAGCGAGCGCGCGTTGCCCGGCCAGTCCTGAGCCAAGAGGTTCGAGATGACCTCAGAGGTGATCTCCGGCACCGGCAGGTCGCTTTGCTCACAGGCGATGTTGACGTAATGGCGGAACAGCACCGGGATGTCCTCGCGGCGCTCGCGCAAGGGCGGGATGCGGATCACGGCGGCCTCGAGCCGATAGAAGAGATCAGGCGAAAACCGCCCCTCGCGGGCTGCGGCGCCGAGATCGGCATAGGTCCCGGCAATGAGACGCGGGCGGTCGTGGGGCTCCAACTCTTCCAACAGCGCGAATTGCGCGGGCGACGAGAGGCCTGCGATTTCATCGAGAAACACGGAGCCGCCTTTCGCAGCCGCAAAGGCCTGTGACAGGGTCTCGGCCGTCATGGCAGAGGCCGGGTATTTGACGAAAGGCGCCATGGAACCCGCCGACAAGAGGTGCACCACCTCGGCCATCTTCGCGGTCCCCACTCCCGGCTCGCCGGTGACCAGAACATCGGCGGCAGAACGCGCCACTGCGCGGGCCTCTTCGCGCATCCGTTTCGACAGGTCCGACGCACCGCGCAGCAACCGCGCGGCGGCGTCGCCCTGTTCGACCTGACGTTTGAGGCGGCGGTTCTCTAACACGAGGGCGCGGGTTTTCAACGCCTTCTCGACCACGGCGATCAGGTCCTTGGGTGCGCAGGGTTTTTCGAGAAAATCGAAGGCCCCCTCCGAGATGCCGCGCACCGCCATGGGCACATCGCCCTCGCCGGTCAAGAGGATCACGGGAAGCTCTTGGTCCACGGATTGTGCATAGGCCAAAAGCGCGAAACCGTCCTTGCCCGGCATGCGAATGTCGGAGACCACCACACCGGGAAAGTCGCGCGAAATGTGATCCTTGGCCTCGATATAGCTGCCCGCCAGCGTGGCACTCAGATCCGCGAGTTCCAGCGTCTGCCCCAAAGCCTCGCGCACGGAGGCGTCGTCATCGACCAGAAGCACGCGATCAATATGTGGCATCAAGGCTCTCCCCCGGTGTTTTCGGTTGCGCGTCATTCCGCTGTGCGGGCTGCAATTCTATGGTGAACACGGCCCCGCCGCCAGTGCCGCTCTGATCGGGGCGGTTTTCGCCCCGGATGCGCCCGCCGAAGCTCTGCACCAGCCCGTAAGAGATCGACAGGCCAAGCCCCATGCCCTCGGAGGCGCCGACCTCTTTGGTGGTGTAGAATGGATCGAAAATTTTCTCCGGCTCGGAAATGCCGGGGCCTGTGTCCGCGATGGTAAGGCGCGTGGTGTCGCCGGGGGTGAGGCGAATCTCGATGCGTTTGTCTTCCTCTTCCGTCTCGGAAGAGGTCTTCATCGCATCGACCGCGTTGGACAGAAGGTTCATCACCACCTGCTGCAAGCGCACCTCGCCGCCGCGCACCCAGATCTGCGCCCCGGGTGTCCAGTCCAGCGTCACACCCGCGTTGGAGATTTTCGCCTGCGTCATCTCCAAGGCCGCCTCGATCACGCTGGTCAGTTCCACATCGGTGATCGTCTCGGGTTCTTGCCGAGCAAAGGCACGCAGGTTCTTGATGATCCGCCCCATCCGGCGGGCAAGTTCAGAGATGCGGCCGAGATTATCGGCGGCCTTCGCGGGGTTTTCGCGTTCCAGAAAGGCCTGGGCATTCTCGGCAAAGGACCGGATCGCCATCAGCGGCTGGTTCAATTCGTGGCTGATCCCCGCCGACATTTCGCCCAGCGCCGACAGCTTGCCGGCCTGCACCAGATCCGCCTGCGCGCGTTTGAGCCGGGCTTCGGCCTCGTGGCGCTCGTGGACCTCATGTTGCAACTCGCGGTTCGCCAATTCCAAGGCCTCGGTGCGGGTCGCGACACGGGCCTCTAGCCGCAGGTTCGCCTCGGAAAGCGTGCGCCGCCGCTCCATCGCGAAAAACAGAAAGGCCGCGAACACAAGTGCGAGCGCCGAGGCCATCCCGGCTTGCAGCCCCGCGATCCCCAGCACGGGGCGCAGGTCCATCAACAGTTCCGCCTCAAGCCCCACAACCGGCAAGGGACGGGTCAGATGCAGCGCGGGCGACGGGATATAGGGCCCGGCCTCATGGCGCCAGATGTCATGGCCGGAGACATTATATGTGTGGGTGATGGGCAAAGGCCCGGCACTTCCGCCGCGCAACACGAGTTCCGACCGGTTGGACACAAAGACCACACCATATTGATCGGTGAAATAGATCGCGGAGGCCTCCGTCGGCCAGCCCCATTCCAAAAGCCCGATGTCGACATTGACCACCACGGCGCCTTTTGCGGGACCGCCGGGCGTGAACACGGGCGCGGCAAAAACATAGCGCCTGCGGCCTTCGAGATCGACGAAATGCGCCACGCCCAACGCGCCGTCCATCGCGCGCCGCACCGCCGCGCGGGCGCCGGTGGGCAGGCGGGCCTCCCCGGCGGCGGCCAGCATCTGGCCATCGCCGCCCTCGGCCCCATCGACCACCATGATGGAATGCGCGCCGGTTTTATCGGCCAGCCCGCGCAACAAATCCGAGGTCGCCTGTTTCGGGCTGTCACCCGGCGCTTGCGCGAAGACCAGCGCCAGAACTGTCGGGTGATCGGACAGGAACACCGCCAATTCGCGGTACCGTTGCAAGCCCGTGGTCAAACGGTCGGCGGCCAGCGCCAAGTCGGAAGAGCCGCGCGCGCTGGCCTGATCCAATTCGGCGCGAACGCTCAAGGCAAAGACCACGAGCCCCAAGAGCGCCACGGCCAAAACCCCACCAACCGCCCAGAACAGGCGATGGCGCAGGGACGCGGGGGGATCCTCAGGGAGAGCGGTCTTGGTCGTCATAAAAGAGAGAGTAGAAAACCCCGCTTGCAAATAAAAGCACTTCGCAGTCAAAGAGAGGCTATGAAACGTTTTTCCTGCGCCCCGAACGACCCTGCCTTTGTCCAGAACCCCTACCCGTTTTACGACCGTTTGCGAACTGGCGGCAAAATGGTGTTTTGGGAAGAGCTGAACCTGCCGGTGATTGCAAGCTATGACGGGGTGTCGATGGCGCTTCGGGACAACCGCTTTGGCCGCGAGGCGCCGGAGGGATTCGCGCCCGAAATTCCCGACCATCTGCGCGCCTTTTACGACATTGAAGATCACTCGATGCTGGAACTGGAAGGTGACAGGCACAAGCGGCTGCGCTCTTTGGTGCTGCGCGCCTTTACCTCGCGGCGAATCCGGGCGCTGATGCCCGATCTCGAAGAGATCGTGGACGATCTGATGGATCGCTTCCCCGAGGGCGAGTTCGACCTTATGCCCACGTTTGCCAAAATGGTGCCGGTGCGGATCATTTGCCGCCTGTTGGGCGTGCCCGAAGAGATGTCTGAGCAATTGCTCACCTGGTCCAACGCCATGGTCGCGGTCTACACGCCGACCCGCACGCGCGAAATCGAAGAGGCCGCCTCACAGGCCGCCACCGAATTTTCCGATTTCATGCGGTCTTACGTCGAAACGCGCCGCTCGCAACCGGCGGACGATCTGATCACCTCGCTCATCGCGGCGGAATCCGAGGGCGAGAAACTGACCACGGATGAGCTGATCACCACCTGTATCCTGCTGTTGAACGCGGGCCATGAGGCAACCGTGCACAGCCTTGGCCTTGCGGTAAAGACGCTTTTGGAACAGGAGACGCCGCGGGACTTCCTCTCAGACGAGAAGATCGACGGCACCATCGAAGAGCTGTTGCGCTATGACCCGCCGCTGCATCTGTTTCAGCGTTGGGTCTATGAGGACACGACTTTCCTTGGACAAGAGTTGAAACGCGGCGACAAGATCGGTCTTTTGCTGGCCGCCGCAGGCCGCGATGATGACACTTGGGACGATCCCAACCGGTTCGATCCGAGCCGCAAGGCAAAACAAAACGCGGCTTTCGGCGCGGGCATTCATTTCTGTGTCGGCGCACCGCTTGCCCGGTTGGAAATGCGCGTCGCCCTGCCCCGGTTGTTCGAACGTTACCCCAATCTGCGCCTCACCGAGACGCCCAGATATGCCGACACCTGGCATTTCCATGGGTTGGCAAAGCTCATGGTCACGACCTGAACTCCTGCAAAATAAAACGCCAAAAAAACGCACCGAGACATACTCCCGGTGCGTCTTTATTTTACCCTCTCTGGCCCTGGTCCGTGACCAGAAAGGGGCCTGATAAGCGGTCCGCCTTAGCGGTAGGAGAACATATACATGCCCACCAATTCAGCGTTTTTCGGCGTGGCGTAGTCGAAGCCGTAATACTCACCGTATTTCGGACGCAGCACGTTGGTGGCGTATTTGCCGATCTCTGCGATCCAGTTCGAAAGATAGGCGGTGTGGGCGTTCAGTTCTTCGGGGTGCTCAAGACCTGCGCCCCACGGCACATTGCCGAGCGCTTCGCCAACGGCGGCTTCGAGATCATCGAGGAAGGTCTGGTAGAACTCCACATCGGCGCGCGAGCCGACGTTGCCGTGACCGCCCGACAGGTAGTCCCACTCCAGATCGCCGATGTGGTCGATCATGTCGGAATAGCCCATGTAGCCTTCGGCGCCCGCAAAGGACCAGAACGGCGGCTGATCCGGGTTGATCACGTCCGGCACATGCACAACGCCGGTGCCTTCGAGCACATACATCGCATGGTCATGGGCGTGGGCGGTCTCGGCGAAGGGCACGACGCGGACGGTCAGGTCCTCAAAGTCAAAGCTGTTGACGTCAGGCGAGATCACCTCGGTCGGACGCGGCAGGTTCGAGCCGGTCTCGTCCATCACATGCACGGTGGCCTCGGTCGCGACGACACGCGCATCCGGGAAGCTTTCCAACAGTTTGCCCGCATCGGCGATGTGGTCGGCGTGGTCGTGGGAATAGAGGATCGCGGTGATCGGCAGGTCGGTGACCTCGGCCACGGCGGCTTTAAGCGTGTCGGCGCTGCCTTCGAGGGCATCGATCATAAACACGCCTTCGTCACCGACGTAAAAGATCGTGCCGTAGAACTGGTGCTGATAGAAATACACCCGGTCCGTCAGCTTTTGCAGGATGTAGTCTTGGGAGACGTTTTTGTTGAAGAGGTTTTCGATTTTCTCGCCCGGCGCGAGGGCCTTTGTGGCGGATTCGGGCACATAGGTTGCGCCGACGGTCGAGGGGGCTTCCTGAACACCTTGTGCGAAAGAGGGCGTTGCCAGAGCAAGACCGAGCGCCAGAGCGGAGGTGAGCGAATTGAGGCGGAACATGGGTGATCTCCAAGCTATATTTCGTAACGTTTACATTTGGTTGCGAGAGGTTTGCGGTGGTGCGCCCCTTCGATGACCAGAGATTACGAAACTGCGACTGACAACAAAATGGTCTTATTGTTGAATAACTATCCCTAAAATGTTCTCAATAATTCCCGCGCCGCCTCACCTCTGCCGTCTTCCCTTAGCCCGCGCCGCCCTGTATCACATGCCCATGTCCAATGTTCTCGATAAAATCAAAGCCTATAAGCTCGAAGAAGTCGCCGCTGCCAAAGCCGCCGTGGCGCTTTCCGACCTTGAGGCTCAGGCCGCCGAGCAAAGCCCCACGCGAGGTTTTGCCACCGCATTGCAATCCGCCGCGCGCACGGGCTACGGCCTCATCGCGGAGGTCAAAAAGGCCTCCCCGTCGAAGGGCCTCATCCGCCCGGATTTCAACCCGCCCGCCATCGCCCGCGCCTATGAGGCCGGCGGTGCGACGTGCTTGTCCGTCCTGACCGACACGCCATCGTTCCAAGGCGCGCCGGAGTTTTTGAAACAGGCCCGCGCCGAGGTCTCGCTCCCGGTGCTGCGCAAGGACTTCATGTATGACACCTATCAGGTGGCCGAGGCCCGCGCTTGGGGCGCCGATGCGATCCTGATCATCATGGCCTCCGTCGAGGATGCGCTGGCCGCAGAGCTGGAAGACGCGGCCTTTGGCTACGGCATGGATGTGCTGATCGAGGTGCATAACGCCGAGGAGCTGGAACGGGCGCTCAAGCTCAAATCCCCGCTTCTGGGCGTCAACAACCGCAATCTCAAAACTTTCGAAACCACGCTCGACACCACGCGCGAGCTGTCGAAACTCTCGCCCTCGGATCGCACGCTCGTATGCGAAAGCGGGCTGTTCACGCCCGAAGACCTCGCCAATATGGCCGAGTTTGGCGCACGCTGTTTCCTCATCGGTGAAAGCCTGATGCGGCAAGATGATGTTGAGGCCGCGACCCGCGCGCTGCTTGCCAATCCGGTGCCGGCATAATGGCGGAGCTCACGCATTTCGACGAGGGCGGCAATGCCCATATGGTGGACGTGTCCGGCAAGGCCGTGACCGACCGGCTCGCCACCGCCGAAAGTGCCGTCAAGATGACGCCGGAGACGCTGGCGCTGGTCACCGACGGCACGGCGAAAAAGGGCGATGTTCTGGGCGTCGCGCGGCTCGCGGGCATCATGGGCGCGAAACGCACCTCTGATCTGATCCCTCTGTGCCACCCGCTGCCGATCACCAAGGTGACGCTCGATCTCGAACCGGACGCCGCCCTGCCCGGCATTCGCATCCGCGCCACCGTTAAAACCTCTGGCCAGACCGGTGTCGAGATGGAGGCGCTGACGGCCGCCACAGTCGCGGCGCTGACCGTCTATGACATGCTCAAGGCCGCCGAGAAAGGCATGGAGATCGTCCAGACCCGCCTGTTGCGCAAAGAAGGCGGCAAATCCGGCATTTACGAGAGAGACTGAGATGATTTCGGTTCAGGACGCCCTCGCGCATCTGTTTGCCCTTTGCACGCCCTTGGACCGCGAGACCGTGCCTCTGCGCGCGGCCTCTGGTCGTGTGCTGGCCGAGACCGCGATGGCGCGTCTGGTGCAACCGCCCTTCGATGCCTCCGCCATGGATGGCTATGCGGTGCGCGATGGCGACACCGTCGAGGGCGCGTCTTTCAAAGTCATCGGCGAAAGTGCGGCCGGGCATGGTTTTTCGGGCACAGTAAGCCAAGGCACTGCAGTGCGGATTTTCACCGGCGCGCCCGTTCCCACTGGCGCCGACCGCGTGATCATCCAAGAGGACGTCAGCCGCGCAGGCGACCGCATCACGCTCTCCTGCACGCCCTCTGAGAACCGCAACATCCGCCCCGCCGGCAATGATTTCAGCCCCTCGGACGGCCTCACTGCCCCCCGCCGCCTCTCGCCGCAAGACATCGCGCTTTTGGCCGCCATGAACCACGCCGAGGTCTCCGTCGGGCGCCGTCCCGTGGTGGCGATCATCTCGACGGGCGATGAATTGGTGTTACCGGGCGAAACACCGGGGCCCTCGCAAATCATCTCCTCCAACGCATTCGGGTTGGCCGCTATGGTCGAGCAAGCGGGCGGCATCGCCCGGATGCTTCCAATCGCACCCGATGACATGACCCTGCTGCGCGCGACTTTCGAGATGGCGATGGAGGCGGATGTGATCGTCTCGATCGGCGGCGCCTCTGTGGGCGATCACGATCTGGTCGGCAAGGTGGTCGAAGAACTGGGCATGGACCGCGCCTTTTACAAAGTCGCCATGCGCCCCGGCAAACCTCTGATGGCGGGGCGTCTGGGCGACACTCTCATGCTTGGCCTGCCCGGCAATCCGGTCTCCGCGATGATCACGGCGCGCCTGTTCATGCTGCCCGTGCTCGACGCGCTGCAAGGCCTGCCGCCCCAACCCGCGCCGCGCCAAAACGCCGTGCTGTTGCAGTCTGTTACGGAGAATGGCCCGCGCGAACATTACATGCGTGCCATTTTGACGTCAGAGGGCGTTGAGCCCTTTGCGCGTCAGGACAGCTCGCTGTTGTCGATCCTCTCCAACGCCAACGCGCTTTTGGTGCGTCCACCGCATGATCCGGCGCGCGAGGCAGGCGAAACGGTCGACGTGATCCGGCTCTGAGCACCACAGTGTTGCTCGATTGCTTGCTCAAGGACGGGCGTGGATATTTCTACGCCCGCGCCTGCTCCCTTTAACCTTGCCTTAACCAACTTCCCACCAAGCTCAGCGCACCGCCAAAACGGCGCATGCACAACGACACCCTTAAGGGGCGGGTTGAGGGACAGGTTGGATTAGGGACTCGGCAATTGACACAATACGAGAACACCGGTAGAACATTATCGGAACAAAGAGCAAAACCCATCTGGGGTTTGACCCATTCCGGCGGCCCCGTGCGGTTTCGTCGCGCAAGCGACGAGGTGCAGGACCGGCCAAACGGGCATGTGGTGACGGGCGGAACGTTGAAAATGCGCCTATCGGGGGCGATTCCTCCCGTGCCGGTGCATTGGGTGGCCTCAGATCGCCAGCGCGCCCATCCGCAAACCGGGGGTCAGACACCGCTTGCAGCGCAAAACTCCCCCGCGACACAAAGCCGGGGCGACGAGAGGAACGAGCCGATGCTGACGAAAAAACAACTCCAGCTTTTGGAGTTCATCAACACACGGATGCAGCGTGACGGGGTGCCCCCGTCTTTCGACGAAATGAAAGAGGCGCTCGATCTGCGGTCCAAATCCGGCATTCACCGGCTGATCACCGCGCTCGAAGAACGCGGGTTTATCCGTCGTCTCGCGCATCGAGCACGCGCCATCGAGATCGTGAAACTGCCCGAAAGCCTCGGCGGAGTGCCCTCCGCCCCAACCGCTGGAGGGGCTTCCGGCGGGTTTAGCCCGCGGGTGATCGACGGCGACCGCCCGGACGCCCCCCCGCCCGCAGCCGCGCTCGACATCGAGACCGTCACCGCGATCAACCTGCCGATTATGGGCAAGATCGCCGCTGGTGTCCCGATCGAAGCCGTCTCCGATGGTGCCGTGAACGTTGCCGTTCCGGGGTCCATGCTCTCGGGGCGTGGCAATCACTATGCGCTTGAGGTCAAAGGCGAATCCATGATCGAGGCCGGGATCAACCACGGCGACATCGTGGTCATTCGCGAAACCAGCCAGGCCAAAGACGGAGACATCGTCGTCGCCATGGTCGAGGGCTATGAAACCACGCTGAAACGCTACAAACGCCAAGGCGACATGATCGCGCTCGAAGCCGCCAACCCGGCGTTTGAGACCCGCGTTCTGCCGGCGGATATGGTCGAGGTGCAGGGCAAGCTGGTCGGTCTGATCCGCAGCTACTGACACACCTCAATGAGTTCGCTCGAAAAACGCCGCACAGATCGTGTGGCGTTTTCTTTTATCGGCCGACAGAGGCAATGCGTGTCGCTCCGATGTCAAAGGCCCCAAACCGCAGCCCCATGGTTGCCGGCGCACGGTCGGCGCGGGCCACCCGTGCCGTCACACCCCACTCGCCCCGCAAATCGGGCGTGTTCCAATAGCGCACACCGGAGGCGGCATAGGCAGTGATCAGACGCACCTCGCCGCCTGCCTCACTCAGCGCCAAAGCCCCGCTTTGCCTAAGAAACCCGAGATCAATCAGAAGACAGTCTTTTGGCATCTCCTCTTCCCAAAGTTTGTTGACGATCACGACATCTGCGGTTCCGCAAACCTCTCGCGCGACGTCTTGCCAACCGCGCCCCGTGACCTGCGCCACACGCAGCGGCCCGACATCCAAAGGCGGCATATGACGCGCGGCGGCCATGGCCTGATCCGGGACATCGCCGTCGTTTTCCAACCAAACAGTGGCGGCAAAACCCGCGCCCTTGGGCTTTGACAGTGCACGGCCCTCGGCACTCATCCGCCCGACCAAAGCCCCATCGTCAGAGATCAAAAGTGCGGGCCGCTCGTGCGTCGCCCAGAGCAGGAACCCCGCGAAAACCGGAAAAAGCCCGAGATTTTGCCAGCGCCCGCGCCACAAAATGACGAACAAAGCGCCTAAGGCGATGAGCGGCAAAGTGGCGGGCGGCGGCGAAACGATGCGGCTTACGGCGCCGTCCCAGGACGAGACTGTTTCGGCGACAAAGAGAATCCAGCGAATACCCAGGCCCATGACGGACAAGGCGATACCCTGAAGCCCCAAGGGCGTGAGCAGCACGGCCACAATGGCGGCGGGCATGACGAGTGCCCCCATGATCGGCACGGCCGTGACATTGGCAATGAGGCCGAAATCCGCGATCCGGTTGAAATGCGCGGCGGCGACTGGCGCCGTGGCGATGCCCGCAACGGCAGAGGACAGGATGACCGTGGCAATCCCTCTGAGCCAATTCGGCCAGCGCCCCATGAGATGCATCCGCCGCACGATGGTGAAGACGGCGACGAGAGCCGTGGTGGCGGCGAAAGACATCTGGAACCCGGGTTCTGGGAGTACTTCGGGTTGCAGCACCAAAAGGATGAGGGCGGCGATGGCAACGGCGCGCAAGGAAATGGCCTGACGGTCCAAAAGCACCGCCACGAGCATGACGGAGACCATGACAAAGGCGCGCTCGGTCGCGACGTTGAAACCGGACAAGGCGAGGTAGAAGGCCCCTGCGGCCAAGGCGCCCCCGGCGGCGAGTTTCTTCAAGGGCCATTTGAGCGCGGCACCGGGGATCATCGCCAGCATGAGCCGCAGCGCAAAGAACACGGCACCGGTCAAAAGCCCCATATGCAGGCCTGAAATGGCCAGAAGATGCGAGAGGTTCGCGCCTCTGAGATGTTCGGCGGTCTCTTGCGAAATGCCGGACCGGTCGCCGGTGAGAATCGCTGCGGCGAAGGCGCCGGTTTCGCCGGGGAGCTGGGTTTGCAGCGCTTGCGAAAGCGTCTGACGCAGGCGATGCACCCACAAAAGCGGCGTTGGATCGACCTCGGCAGCGCGCAGGACAGGCGTTCGGGTGTAGCCGACGGCGCCCAGACGGTCGAACCAGGCCATGCGCTGAAAATCGAACCCGCCGGGCTCCGTGGGACCGGGCGGCGGCGAGAGATGCGCGGTCATGGAAAGGCGCAGCCCCGGCTCCGGCGTCACGAAGTCTTGCGAACCATGCAGCGAGACGCGGACCCGTGCAGGGGTGCGAGAGGGCGAGAAATCGCGCAGGGTGACGTGGTCGAGGGTGAGACGCAGGGCGTCGGAGGCGGAGCGGTCGATCTTGATCACCCGGCCCTCGACAGGCCCGTAATAGCGGAACGTGAGGACAGGCTCGGCCACCAGTTGCGTGCGCAGACCGGCGGAGAGAAAGCCCAAGGTGACGGCCAATGCCGCGACCAATAAGGGCGCCACGCGGGGTGGCGTCTTGATCAAAGCGAGCGCGGCCAAAAGGCTTAGACCCGCGAGTGTCCAGAGGACCATGCGAGAGGGTTCCAACGACTGGGCAAAGAACAGCCCCACGCCCGTGCCGAAGCACACGGGCAGCCACAGGAACAACCGCCCGTGTTGGCCATCGACGATGTCGAGGGGGATCTGTGCCAGTCTTGTGTGACTCGGTCTCGTGAGGGCGCGCACCCTTGTTTCCCCTTCCGCCTTCGCTTATGCCCGGTGACGAAAATCATCTGCCAACATGGTTACTAAAGGGTTAATTTCCCCATGTCCGAAGTCCTGTCCGAAGCCGCTTCCCAAACTCCCGTCGTCACCCGCATCGCCCCCTCGCCCACCGGCGACATGCACATCGGCACCGCCCGCACGGCGCTGTTCTCCTGGCTCTACGCCCGTGGTCGCGGCGGCAAGTTCCTTTTGCGGATCGAAGACACCGACCGCGCGCGCTCGACGCCCGAGGCGACGCAGGGGATTCTCGACGGCATGGCCTGGCTTGGGCTGGATTACGATGGCGAGGCGGTAAGCCAATTTGAGCGCGCTGAGCGCCATGCCGAAGTGGCCCGCGAGATGTTGGCGAACGGCAAGGCCTACAAATGTTTTGCCACGCAAGACGAGATCGAAGCCTTCCGCGAAGAGGCCCGCGCGAAGAAGGAAAGCACGCTCTATCGCTCGCCCTGGCGCGATGCGGAACCGTCGACCTACCCGGATTCGCCCTATGTGATCCGCGTCAAGGCGCCCCGCGACGGCGCGACCGTGGTGGCGGATAAGGTGCAAGGCGACGTGACGTTCCAGAACGATCAGCTCGATGACATGATCCTGTTACGCTCGGATGGCACACCGACCTACATGCTGGCTGTTGTTGTCGATGATTATGATATGGGCGTGACCCATGTGATCCGGGGCGATGACCACCTGGCCAATGCCGCACGTCAGATGACGATCTATGAGGCGATGGGCTGGCCGCTGCCGGTTTACGCGCATATTCCGCTGATTTTCGGCCCTGACGGCAAGAAAATGTCGAAACGGCACGGCGCGGTCGGCGTTAAGGAATATCAGGCGATGGGCTATCCGGCCTCCGGCATGCGCAACTATCTGGCGCGTCTGGGCTGGTCCCATGGCGATGACGAATTCTTCACCGACGCACAGGCGATGGAGTGGTTCGATCTCGATGGAATCAACAAGGCTCCTGCCCGATTTGACACCAAGAAACTCGAGAATATCTGTGGTCAGCATATCGCAATTCTGGCGGACGATGAAATCTTGAGCGAAATCGATGGTTACCTTGCGGCCTCGGGGTCGGATGCGTTGCGACCGGAGCAAAAATCGCGTCTTTCCGAGTCCCTGTCCTTCCTGAAAGGGTCGGCCAAAACCTACCCGCAACTCATTGAAAAAGCACAATTTGCATTGGTGTCCCGCCCGCTGGACATGGATGAGAAAGCGCAAAAACAGGCGGTTTCTGTATCCAACGGTATACTGGAAGAATTGACGCCGCACCTGCAAAATGCTAGCTGGGAGCGCAACGCATTGGAGGAGGCGGTTGGCCGCGTGATGGAGACGCTGGAGCTTGGGTTCGGGAAAGTCGCCGGGCCTTTGAGATCCGCCCTCGCAGGTCGCGCAGTCACGCCCAGCGTCCTCGATATGATGTTGGTCCTCGGCAGAGACGAAACCCTGGCGCGGATCGACGATTTCCGGGCTTTGATTTCAGAGCAGGAAACGCAGGAATAAAGGTCGAGGTCGCACAACCGACTTTGCCAAAGCGATAGTACCGAGATCGGTCACGGGCACAGGTTCGGGCCGGCGCGTCCTAAACGGCGCGGGTTGAGACATTCTGACCGAAACGATTACGTTTCGGGACGGGCCATTAAGGGTCCGGGGAGGACGCGATGCGCGAACGATGCCCCGGCCCCGCGGCCAGATCAGGACCCAGATACGGGTCCAAAGCCCAAAGGATGTCCGGGATATGCCCGGGCGCCCGCCAGACCACCAGCGACCGCATCGCGCATTGATCGCGATGGAGGCACCGCTGACAACCGAAGGAACGACGATGGCAGATACTCAGAAAACCGCGACCCTTACGCTTGACGGACAGACCTACGATCTTCCCGTTTATTCCCCCACTGCGGGGCCGGATGTTCTTGATATCCGTAAGCTTTATGGCCAGGCGAATGTATTCACCTACGACCCGGGCTTCACCTCCACCGCCGCCTGTGAAAGCGCAATCACCTTTATCGATGGCGGCGAAGGCGTGCTTTTGCACCGTGGCTACACCATCGGCGATCTGGCCGAAAAATCGCATTTCCTCGAGGTTTGCTACCTGCTTCTCTACGGGGAACTGCCGACCGCCGCTGAAATGGAGAAATTCGAGACCACCGTGACCCATCACACGATGGTGCATGAGCAGATGCTCAAATTCTTCACCGGTTTCCGTCGTGACGCCCACCCGATGGCGATCATGGTCGGTGTGGTTGGCGCCATGTCCGCCTTCTACCACGACTCCATCGACATCTCGGACGCGCATCAGCGCGAAGTGGCAACCATTCGACTGATCGCGAAAATGCCGACGATCGCCGCGATGGCCTATAAATACACCATCGGTCAGCCGTTCGTGTATCCGCGCAACAACCTCGACTACGCGTCGAACTTCCTCAACATGTGCTTCTCCGTTCCGGCAGAAGACTATGAGGTCAACCCGATCCTGTCGCGCGCCATGGACCGTATCTTCACGCTCCATGCCGACCACGAACAGAACGCCTCCACCTCGACCGTGCGTCTGGCATCAAGCTCGGGCGCCAACCCGTTCGCTTGTATCGCCGCTGGTATCGCCTGCCTCTGGGGCCCGGCGCATGGTGGTGCGAACCAGGCCTGTCTCGAGATGCTGCGCGAAATCGGTTCCGTGGATCGCATCCCGGAATTCATCGCCCGCGCGAAAGACAAGAACGATCCGTTCCGTCTGATGGGCTTCGGCCACCGCGTTTACAAAAACTTCGACCCGCGCGCGACCGTGATGAAACAGTCCGCCGACGAGGTGCTTGAGCTTCTGGGCGTGGAAAACAACCCGACGCTACAGGTCGCCAAAGAGCTTGAGAAAGCCGCTCTGGCCGATCCGTATTTCGCAGAGAAGAAACTCTTCCCGAACGTCGACTTCTATTCCGGCATCATTCTGGAGGCCATGGGCTTCCCGACCTCGATGTTCACCCCGATCTTCGCGCTGTCGCGTACCGTCGGCTGGATTTCCCAGTGGAAGGAACAGATCGAAGATCCGGGCATGAAAATCGGCCGTCCGCGTCAGCTCTACACCGGCGCGACCGAGCGTCCCTATGTGAATGTCGAAGACCGCTAAGTCGTTCTCGATATTCTAGAAAATCCGAAACCCGTCTCTTTTGAGGCGGGTTTTTCTTTGAGTATTTCCGGCAACAAAGGAAACGGATTATGCCGTGAGCACACGACGGCGTGAGAGGCGCAGGCCGTCCCTCATGTTGAGGCCCAGAAGCGTGATATTGGCGGCGCCGGCCAAAAGTTCGAGGGTTTGGATGGTCCAATAGAGCGCCCCGCCCTGCCCCTGCATCGCGAGCGGCAGGAGGATGAGGGCAGAGGGTACGAGGAAGATCAGACCGTTGAAGGCGATGAACTTCATGCGCTTTTGTTTGGCGCCGATCAGGCCCCCGCGCATGTTTTGGCCTAGGCGGCTGCCGGAGAATCCGGTCAGGATCAGCATTGGAATAAGCGCCAAGAGGCCCCAGGCGATGCCGATTTTTGTCATGGCGATCAGGTATTTATCGCCGATGACGATGGTGGTGATGGTGGCAGTCCAGAAGGTTGCGATGATGAGAAGCGCCGCGGCTCCGAAGGCGGCGTGAAGTTTGGGCAGCATGGTGAGGCTCCATATTAATAGCTTGCTATATATATTTGCATAGCAAGCTATATTATGAAAAACAAGTCGCATGACAGAGACCACTTTCTCCCGCACACGCTCCGAAGGCTACCAGGTGAACCACATGGCCCGGCTTTTTATCCGCGCCATTCAGGATCGGATCAAACCGCTGGGCCTCTCGACAGGGACCTTTCCGGTGATGCTGGCGCTTTGGGAAAAAGAGGGGCAGACGCAGCGCGAGCTGGTGCAGGAGCTGGGTGTTGAGCAGGCGACCATGGCCAATACGCTGTCCCGGATGGAACGCGACGGACTGGTGATCCGGCGCGCCCATGAGGCGGACGCGCGCGTGCAGACCGTCTGGTTGACGGAGCGTGCGCGGGGGCTCAGAGACCCCGCGATCCGGGCGGCCTCGGAGGTCAACGATCTGGCGACCCAAGGCATGAGCGATCAGCAGCGGGACGATTTCACCACGCTGATGGCACAGGTGATCGCAAATCTGTCGGAGACTTAACGCCCTTCGTACTGCGGCTTGCGTTTTTCAAGGAAGGCCATGACGCCCTCTTTGAAATCACGGGTCTGACCGCAGCGATTTTGCAGCTTGGCCTCAAGCGCCAGCTGATCCTTGAGCGAGTTGTCATAGGAGGCGTGCATGGCCTCTTTGAGATGGCGATAGGAGACCGTCGGACCTTTGGCGAGATACCCCGCCCGCGCGCGCCAATGGGCCTCGAAATCGGCATCCTCGACGGCCTCATAAATCATGCCCCACTGCGCGGCCTGCGCGGCGGTGATTTCATCGGCGAAGAGCGAGGCGCCCATGGCGCGGGCCAGCCCGACGAGACGCGGCAACATATAGGTGCCGCCTGCGTCAGGGATGAGACCGATGCGGGAGAAAGCCTGAAGGAAGACGGCGGAGTGCGTGGCGATCACCACATCGCAAGACAGCGCCAGAGAGGCCCCTGCGCCTGCCGCCGTGCCATTGACGGCGGCAATCGTCGGCACCGGGCTGTCGTGGATCGCATGCACCATCGGTTCATATTCATCGCGCAGCGTGCGTTCGAGATCGGCGGTCGCGGCATCGACGCCGTCGCCCAAATCCTGCCCCGAACAAAAGGCGCGGCCCTCGCCCGTTAGAACGATCACGCGGGCGGATTTCGAGGCATCGCGCACCGCATGGGTGATCTCGGCCCGCATCTGGGTGTTGAGCGCATTCATCACCTCCGGGCGATTGAGCGTCACCACGGCGACGTCATTCTCTTGCTCAAAGCGGATGGTCTCGTAATGCATGCGTCTCTCTCCCATATCCCGCAGAAGCATATCCCGCAGAAGTCGCGGTTGCGCTCAAGATAAGCAGCCCCACGCAGAAAGGAAGAGAGACGCCCCGTCACAGCGGGAATTTGTCTGTCGGCTTAAAGCCCCAAGACGGCAGAGGCGCGCTCCGGCACCTCCGGGTTTGCCTCGCGACGACGTGTGACGGCACGGATCACGGCCTTGGCGGTCTCGTCCGGCTCGGCCTCTAGACGGCGGTAGACAGAGCCATCAAGCGTGCGCTCCAACAACCCGTCCTCGATCAGAGAGCGCCGGATTTGCGCAGGGTCGCGAAACACCGTCATGCTGTCGAACAGCGCCGAGATTTCACGCTCGGTGAACTCTTTGCGTGACGGCACCTGTGCCCAGAGCGCCCAAAGACAATGCTGACGCACTTTGCGTTTGGTCGACCATGAGGTCATCAGACCGGCCTCATCAAACCGCGCCAAGGCCCGCGTGACGGCGCGGCCTTCGGCGGGCGTCACGGGATCGGCGCCGGTTTGGGTGGCTTTGAGGTGCTGAAAATTGCGATAGCCCCCTGCGCGCGCGATGGCGTTCAAGAGGCTTTGGTGACCGGGGGTCTCGGGATGGCCCTCGTCGAATTCGGATTTCAATGCGCGCGCAAAGGCGGACACATCGGGAAGGGTGAGGGAAATACACTCACGAGTCATCGGTTTTCTCCGTTGATCGCGTCTCTTGTCTTGCGGGGAGCTGCCCTTGCCACGCGGGGTGTGACGCGCGGGAATACCGGATGGTGAGATGTCAAAGCAGGTTCAGCATGGCCCGAAGGCTGGCAGCGACTCGGTGAACTGTGGACCGTGGGGACAGATATAGAAAACCCGCCGAGGTCTGTCCAGCGGCGGGGTTTCGTGAGTATTTTTGGCAACAAAGGAACCGCTAGTCGTTCATCAGCCGCGCGAGGCGGGCCTCTTCGTCTTCGGTCAGATCGGCGACCTCGGGTTCCTTGCCGCGACGACGGATGAAGGTGAGGCCAATGATCAGCGCGAGGATCAGCATGACCGGCCCGGCGATCCACAGGAGTTTGTTGGCGCCCGTCAGGGTCGGTTTCAAAAGGACGAATTCGCCGTAACGATCCACCACGTAGTCCACCACCTCGTCGTTCGTGTCCCCCGCCACAAGGCGTTCGCGCACCAGAAGGCGCAGGTCTTTGGCCAATTCGGCGTTGGATTCGTCGATGTTTTCATTGCGACAGACGAGGCAGCGCAGGCCTTGGGAAATGTCACGCGCGCGGGTTTCCATAGCCGGGTCCGGGAGGACTTCGTCGGGTTGCACCGCAAGCGTTGGCGTGGCTGTCAGAAGGGCGAGGACGAGGAGCAGGTATTTCATTCTGCGGGCACTCCCTTGGGCGCGATCTCAACTTTGCGCGCGCCTACGGCGACGCGGTAGCGACGGTCGGTGAGCGACAGGAAGCCGCCGATGGCCATGATGATCGTGCCGCCCCAAATCCAGTTCGCCAGAGGTTTGATATAGGTGCGCACCGCCCAGCCGCCGTTCGATTGCACATCGCCGATCACGAGGTAGACGTCGCGCAGAAAACCATTGTCGATCCCGGCCTCGGTGGTCGGCATTTGCGCCACCGGGTAGGAGCGTTTTTCGGGGTGGAGCGTGGCGACTTTCTTGTCGCCTTCGAAGACGCCCATCGTGGCCATTGTGGTGATGTAGTTCGGGCCTTGGGCGCGGTCGACACTCTCGAGCGCGATGGTGTAGCCCGCCACCTCAAAGGTCTCGCCGACCTGCACGACGCGGATGTCTTCGACGGTCCAGGCGGTCAGACCCGCGATGCCCGCCATGGTGACGCCGAGCCCGCCATGGGCCAAAAGACGCCCCCAATCGGCGCGCGGCAGACGTGTAAGACGGCCAAGGTTCATGGTCTTGCCGGTGCGCAGGAGGATGTCCTGAATAGCGCCCGCGACAAGCCATGTCCCAAGGGCGAGGCCAATGGGACCAAGGAGAGATTTCTCGGTCTGGATCGACCAAACAAGGCCCATGACCGCAACGGCGAGGATGATCGAGGGGATGAGTTTTTTGACGGTCGCCCCAAGCTTCGCGCGCTTCCACGGCAGGATCGCGCCAATCGGCAAGAGCACCGCCAGCACCACGAAGAAGGGCGTGAAGGCGGAGTCGAAGAACGGCGGGCCGACGGAGAGTTTCCGCTCCCAAAAGGCTTCGGCCACCAGCGGCCAGATGGTGCCGATGAAGACCACAAGCGACGACACAGCCAGAAGGATGTTGTTGATCACCAAGGCGCTTTCACGCGAGACGACGGAAAAGACGCCCTTGGCCTGCATCACGCTGGCGCGGAAGGAGAAGAGCGTCAAAGCACCGCCCATGAAGATGGCGAGGATCAAGAGGATGAAAACGCCGCGCTCCGGGTCATTGGCGAAGGCGTGGACGGAGGTGATCACGCCCGAGCGCACGAGGAAAGTGCCGATGAGCGAGAAGCCGAAGGCCATGATTGCCAAGAGGATGGTCCAGCTTTTGAGCGTCTCGCGTTTCTCGACGACGATGGCGGAATGCAAAAGCGCGGCGGCAAAGAGCCAGGGCATGAAGGAGGCGTTTTCCACCGGGTCCCAGAACCAAAAACCGCCCCAGCCCAACTCGTAATAGGCCCACCAGGAGCCAAGGCCGATGCCAATGGTCAGGAAAACCCAAGCCGCCAAGGTCCAGGGCCGCACCCAACGGCCCCAAGCGGCATCGACACGGCCCTCAAGCAGGGCGGCGACGGCGAAGGAAAAGGTCATCGAGAGGCCGACATAGCCGAGGTAGAGAAACGGCGGGTGGAAGGCGAGACCGGGGTCTTGCAACAAAGGATTGAGATCCTGCCCATCCATCGGCGGCCATTCAAGACGCAGAAACGGGTTCGAAGTGAAGAGGATAAAGGCCAGAAAGGCCACGCCAATGGAGCCTTGGATGCCGATCACACGGGCGCGGAGCGTGGCCGGGATGTTGTGTCCGAAAAGCGCCGCAGCGCCGCCGAAGAGCGCCAGAATCAACACCCAGAGAAGCATCGAGCCCTCATGGTTGCCCCAGACACCGGAGACCTTGTAGAGCATCGGTTTCAAGGTGTGAGAGTTTTCGACCACGACCTTCAGAGAGAAATCCGAGGTCACGAAGGCATAGGTCAGCGCGCCAAAGGAAAAGGCGATCAGCACGAGCTGGATCATCGCCGCCGGTTCGCCCACGGCCATCAGCGCCCGGTTGCGGGTCTGCGCGCCCCAAAGTGGCAAAACGGTTTGGGCGATGGCCACGATAAAGGCCATGACCAGAGCGAAATGTCCGAGTTCTACAAGCATAGGCGCCTCCCTGTTGGGCTTAGTTCTACCCGGTTGGAAAGGCTGCGCCAATGGGCTGCGCGCCGATGTCGCAAGGAAATGAACGAAGGTCGTAGGAGCGGTACAGAAGGCAGCACATAAAGGAAAGGGGCCAGTGCGGCCCCCTTCCCCGTCTCTTCCCACCAACCCGCGTGCCTTACAGCAGCAACAGGACCCCAAAAGAGACAAGCAACGCGCCCAGAACCGGCCAGAGGAATGTCAGACCCGAAAGGCCAAAACTGCCCTGTATCACCGAAAAGTGAAGCACCGCCCCGGCGATCAAAAGCGACAGGAACAGGAAAAGCACCGCGGCCTCCATGCCCCACACCGGGCTCTGCGCGATCTGCATGGCCCACCACCAGCCAATCGTCAGACCCGAACCCGCCCAAGACAAAGACATGCCAAGCGCCAAAGGGGTCGCCCGCACCTGCCACAGCCAGAGAAATGTGGCCGAGATCATCAAGGCCATGAGCGAGATCGCCCCGTAAGCCAGCAACAGCGCCTGTTCCAACCCGAGGGCCGCGACCGCCATCCCGGCCGCCGCCAAGACAAGGCCGTAAAGTGTCATCACCTGTTTCATTGTTCCAACATCTCCTTGACGACAGCGTCCAAAGCGGCCGCCGCCTCCCGGTTCCGTTTCAAAGCCTTGCTCAGCGCCTCGCCGAGCCAAAGCTCCCGCAATTTCTGCCAAAGCCGCCGCATGAGACACGCCATTTCCGTCATCCCCATGTCCCTCGCGGCAGCCGCTCGCGGATCATTGTGGTCATCTCCACAAGGATCTGCGTGTTCTTGTCGAGCACCGCGCGGGTCGCCAGATCCTTTTGCACATCCCGATAGAGCAGGAAGAACACCATCAGGACCCAAGGCCCATGCTCAGAGAGAGCGCGCACCAAAACATCACTCATCACGGCCCTCCCTCCACGCCAAAAGCGCAGGATTGGGCGCCTCTGCCCCCGGCACCTCGACCGGCTCCACCGGCGCCGCATCCCATGTTGTTGCCCCCGGCACACCGGAGCCATTTGCCCCGGCCTCCAGCGCCTTGAGTGCTGCGATATTGGCCGTCACCTTCGGCGCCTGCGCCACAGTCGCGGCGACAGAGCGTTGAAATTCCTGCGATTTCACCTGATACCGCGCGCCGAAATAGAACGACACGATGGTGCCCAACAGCCACCACAGAGGCTCCGGGACAAGCGCGATCCCTTGCATGCGCGACGCGAACCAGATCGGATCGACCATGGCCGAAATGCAAAGTCCGATGGTGCCAAAAGCCATCAGAGGACGCGGCACGCGATTGAGCGCATCCATGAAACGGTCGAAATAGCCTTTGCGCTCCATCGCGAATTCGGAGGCGAATTGCTGCAAGGCCGCCGCGCGTGTCTTGGCCTCCCGGTCGGCGGAATTCTCCGAGTTCTCGAAAAACACCTCCGCCGTGTCGCGGATCACATTGCGCCCGTCGCCAAAGAGCAGTTCGAACACTTTGCCGATCAACCCCATGTTGCCACCCGGGCGGCATGCTCGGCCTCCGTCAGGTGATAGCGCGGGGAAATGAACTCTTCGGCGCGGGTGATCCAGCCGCCCTTGCCGCCATCACGTCGGCGGGCGTATTTGCGCGAACTCGGACGACGATCCGCCAAGGCGTAGTAGTAATTGCGCCGCGCAATGCCGTAAGCATCCGCCAGATAGGCCGGTGCCAGAGATTGCGCAATGAACGACGCCTCGATCGTCTGCGGCCCGATGCTGCCGTCAATGGCGATGCGTTGCCCCATCTCGTTCAAAAGCCGCTGCAAAATCCGCACCGCATTGGCGCCCGCATTGACATACATGTCGAACACGGAGGCCTGCAGCACCGGCGGCAACTCGTCGATCCGGGGTCTGTGAAAGTAATGTTCGACAAAGATGTCGCGCGCTTTGGCCCGGGTCAGCCGCTGAACATCGACCTCATTCACCCGGCCATTGCCGTCCAGATCAATCCCCAGACGCTGCATCGTCCCAAGCGTGACCCCATATTTCGTGGCCCCGCCCGGATCGTCCGGGTCGTTGACGTAGCCGCCCTCGCGAGCGACGATCTCCATCGCGATTTGCTGTACTGTTTTCATCTGCCTCAATCCCACCAAATTGATGAGTTGAGGCTGACGCAAAAAGGTTAACGCGCGTGGAAAACACCGCGCGCGTCCCGATTTACGATTTATTCAGAGGGCTTTAGCTCTCCGGCTCTTTATAGACCCCGGTTTCTTTCAACGAGTCCATCACCTCTTTCGGCATATAGGTCTCGTCGTGCTTCGCCAAAATCTCGGTCGCCACAAAGGTGCCGCCGACCATCGATCCGGTGCCGATCATGCCTTGGTTTTCACCGAACAAATCCGGAAGAACGCCTTCGAAAGTGACCGGGATGGTTTCCGCGCCGTCGGTCACCGAGAAGGTCACATGAGTGCCTTCGCCGCGCACCAAAGTGCCGTCCGCGACAAGACCGCCAAGACGGAAAATTTCGCCCTCGCGCGGTGGTTCGGCCACGACTTTCGACGGGTCACGATAGAGGTTGATCCCGTCGCGGAACGCGTAGCCGATCAGAGAAACAGAGACCAACAGCGCCACAGTGGCGATGGCGAACACCTGAATGCGGCGTTTCTTTTTAAGGTTCTTCAAACCGGCCATGGGGTCTCCTCCTCAGGTCCCTGAATTACGTCTGCAATTACGGATACGTTACGGATACATGGGCACGTTCATGAGACCCATGGTCTCATCAAGGCCCAGCATCAGGTTGGCGTTCTGGATCGCCTGACCGGACGAGCCTTTGGTCAGGTTATCGAGGGCGGCGATCACGATGGTGCGGCCCGGAATGCGGTCTTCCACCACACCGATGTGGCAGAAATTCGAACCGCGCACCTGTTTCATCGCGGGCACTTGGCCATAGGGCAGAACCTGAATGAAAGGCTCGTTCATATAGGCGTCGGCCAGCGCGTAATGCACGGCTGTGGCCTCGCCTTGCACATAGGCGGTGGCGAGGATGCCGCGGGTGGCGGGCACGAGGTGCGGCGTGAACTGAATGCGGACATCCCGCCCGGCCACTTTGGAGAATTCCTGATCGAATTCACCCAGATGCCGGTGCTTGCCGCCCACGGAATAACCAAAGGCGTTGTCTTCCAACTCGCCGTACAAAAGGTGTTCTTTCAAGGACCGCCCGGCCCCCGACACAGCCACTTTCAGGTCCAGAATGATCTGGTCGAGATCAATTACACCGGCGGCAATCAGAGGCCGCAAAACAAACTGCCCCGTCGCGGCATTACAGCCCGTGCCCGCCACCAGACGCGCGGCTTTGATGTCTTCGCGGTAGAATTCGGTGAGGCCATAAACGGCCTCTTTCTGAATCTCGACCGCCGAATGCGGCTTGCCGTACCATTTCTCATATTCCGCCGGATCGCGCAGACGGAAGTCGGCGGAGAGGTCCACCACTTTGGTCGTCGGCGGCAAATCCTTAATCACCGCTTGCGAGGTCGCATGCGGCAGCGCGCAGAACGCCAGATCGACCGTCGCGAAATCAATGTCCTCAATCTTGCAGAGCGCAGGCAGGTCCATGTGGCGCAGATGCGGATAGACCTCGCTCATTTCCATGCCTGCTTTACGATCCCCCGAAAGCGCCACGATCTCCATCATCGGATGGGTCGCGATCAGGCGGACAAGTTCGGCGCCGGTATAGCCGGAGGCTCCAAGGATGGCGATTTTATAGGTCATGTCGGTCGTCTCTCATATGAGCTCGGCACTGCCTTTGATCGGGCGCAAGCCTGAGCGCTTAATTTAGAAGAATTCTGATTTTATCGCAATTGCGACGGGTCACCGCAGGGCAAACTGCCCATCACGCTTTGATGAACTCGACTTTTCGTCGCAGGAATTGCGTCGCGCCCCGGGACACTTTCGCCGGATCGCCCGTGGTCAGGAACATCGACTCGCTGCCCGACCCGATCATCTGAGGATGGCGTTTCAGGTAGTCATCGAGCGAAGAGGCCACCAGATTGGCCTGGCTGAACACCTTCACATCCGCCCCAAGCGCGTCCTGAAACGCCTCTTCCATCATCGGATAATGGGTACAGCCCAAAATGGCCGCATCCGGCGTCGGCATCTTGCGTTTGAGCGCATCGACGTGCGAGCGCACCAGCGCATCGGCGAGGATCATATCGCCATCTTCGATGGCGTCGACCACACCACCACAAGCCTGCGCCTCGACATCCACGCCGATGGCGCGAAACGCCAACTCGCGCTGGAACGCCCGCGAGGCGACCGTGGCAGGCGTCGCAAACAGCGCCACATGTTTCACATCGACCTCACGTGGCGGCGAATTGTCGCCCCATTGCCGCTCTGTCAGAGCCTCGATCAGCGGCACGAAAACACCCAGCACACGTTTGTCGCGCGGGATCCAGCTTTCCTGCATCCGCCTGAGCGCCGCCGCAGAGGCCGTGTTGCACGCGAGGATCACGAGATCACAGCCCGCCTCCCAAAGCCGCTCTACGGCAGCCGTCGTCAGATTGTAAATGTCATCCGCTGTGCGCACCCCATAAGGCGCATGCGCATTGTCGCCGAAATAGACGAGCGGCACGTCAGGCAGACGTTTCGACACCGCGTCATAGACCGTCAACCCGCCCAAACCACTGTCAAAAATACCGACTGCCATCTCAATACCGATCCTTCAGGCCCTGTCGGACCTTTGCGCCATGTTTCGCTTCGAATTCAAAGCCCAGCCCGGCCTTCACCAAAGGCTTTGACGATAGTGAATAGGTCTCGGCGCGCAGAAAATCCATCAACTTTTTCGCATCCCCGCGGAATTCGGCCAGACGTTCCGGTCCGATCGGCGCGCCAATCGCCACACGCACCGGCGCGCCGAGGCTGCGACGGAACTCCCGGATCAACAACCCCATCCGCAAAGTCGCGTGCAGATGGCTCGCCAATTGAAACAATCGCGAATTGGCCCCGTCGAAATAGATCGGCACCACCGTGGCCCCGGATTTCGCCACCATTTTCGCGGTAAACGCCCGCCAACCGGGGTCCAATGGCTGTCCCAAAGGCTTCGCCGAGGTCGACACCGTGCCGCCCGGAAAGATGCCGATGCAGCCACCATCGGCGAGATAGCGCAGCGCCTCCTTGCGGGTCTCCAGATTGAGCGCCACCGCCTCTTTCGTCTCCTCGAAAGAAATCGGTAAAATCACCCGGTCGATGTCCTCGGCCTTCTTGAACACGCGATGCGCCAGAATGCGAAAATCTCCCCGCGCCAGCGACAGGATATGCCCCAGCATCAGCCCATCGAGAATACCGTAGGGATGATTTGCCACCACGATCAGCGGGCCTTGCGCCGGGATATTGCCCAAACTGCCCAGAATGACCTCAAGGCTTAGCCCGTAACGTTCCGCCATCACCGCCCAGAAATCACGCCCCGCCGCCACCTCTGCATCATAGCCCTTTGCGCGCCGGATCACCCCCAAACGCCCGGTCGCATTCTCCATCACCCGGATCAAAACGCGACCTGATCGCGTCGCCGCAGAACTGGCATAGGAAATGTCCCGCGCCGCCCGTCCAGCGTCGAAAACGGCGCGCTTGCCCGTCGTGCGCTCTTGCAAAGAGCCGACTTCCTGACCTTTGACATCCATGCTTTGATCCTCCCCGATCGTCACGAAAACGATATGAAAAATCCGCATCAAGGCCAAGCCGGAGCCACACAGATCACATCGCCTGAAAAATTTGCAAATGCTCAACTTTCCTACGGTAATTTGTGTTAGCGCAAAGCATTTCGCTTGCGGTCAGGGCAAAAAAAACGAAAGAAGCGGCCAAAACGCGCCGTCAGCCCCTATATTGTGTAAAGTGACGGTAGATCGAAGCAGGTGATGGGTATGGACTGGGACAAACTGAGAATTTTCCACGCGGTTGCGGATGCAGGATCGCTCACGCATGCGGGGGATACCCTGCATTTGAGTCAGTCCGCCGTGTCGCGCCAAATCCGCGCGCTCGAAGAATCGCTCTCCACCACTCTGTTTCACCGCCACGCCCGCGGGCTGATTCTGACCGAACAGGGCGAATTGCTTTTTGAGGCCACCCGTTCGATGGCGAAACGCCTCGACGCCGCCGCCGCGCGCATTCGCGACAGCGAGGAGGAGGTTTATGGCGAGCTGCGTGTCACCTCTGCCACCGGCTTTGGCACACTCTGGCTCGCGCCGCGCCTGTCGAAACTTTATGACAAATACCCTGATCTCAAGATCGACCTGATGCTCGAAGAGCGCGTGCTCGACCTGCCGATGCGTGAGGCCGACGTCGCCATTCGGATGAAAGAGCCGTCGCAGGCCGATCTGATCCGCAAGCGCCTGATGAACATTCGCATGCGCCTGTTCGCCACTGAGGAATATCTCGAAAAGAACGGCACCCCCGCGACTGTCGACGATCTCTCGAGCCATCGCCTGATCTGTCAGAACCCGAATGCGCATCAGGTCGCCGCCGGCGCGCGTCTGGTCGAGGAGTTGAACGAACACGACATTCGCTCGAAACTCTTCGTGAACAACTATTTCGGCGTGTTGCAAGCCGTGCTGAACCACCTCGGCATCGGCGTGCTGCCGGATTATCTCGTCGAAAGTGCGCCGCATCTGGTGCGGGTGCTGCCCGATCTGGAAAGTGGCGAAGTGCCCGTGTTCCTCGCCTACCCCGAGGAATTGCGGCATTCGAAACGGATCGAAGTGTTCCGGGATTTCATCACCGAAGAGATCAACGCCCACCGTCGCAACATGCGCGACGAGGACGAGACCGCCTAAGCCACGCGCCCCTCCTTTGCCCGCCCTTTGACCTCAAGACGCAGCTGCGCCTTGAGCGCTATGCGTTTTCTGCATGACAGCATTGCGCTGCAATCGCAGAAAATCCCTTGAACGATTCATAAACTGCCCCTAAATGCAGCAATGAGGCCGCCAAATGAGGAAACTCGCGGCGGTTTTACCTCCCTGTTGGACTTAGGCCGAGCTTTGCTCGGCCTTTTTTTTGCTCTCGCATATATTTTTTGCTCTCGCATATAAATGGATGCTTTCGGCACCGCTCGGGCAAAGCACACCCTTTCCGACGCCATACCCCCTTCCCCCAAAGCCACAAACAGCCTAATAGGACGCCAAAGCGAAGCTGCCGTTTAGGGGACCCACATGACCGAGCCCACCATCACCGAAGAGATCATCGCCGCCCATGGCCTCAAACCCGACGAATACGCCGAGATCCTGCGCATTCTGAACCGGGAGCCGTCGTTCACGGAGCTTGGCATCTTTTCCGCGATGTGGAACGAGCACTGTTCCTATAAGTCCTCCAAGAAACACCTGCGCGGCCTGCCGACCTCTGGTCCGCAAGTCATCTGTGGTCCGGGCGAAAACGCGGGCATCGTCGACATCGGCGACGGGCAATGCGTGGTCTTCAAAATGGAAAGCCACAACCACCCCTCCTACATCGAACCCTACCAAGGCGCGGCCACCGGCGTGGGCGGCATTCTGCGCGACGTCTTCACAATGGGTGCACGCCCCATCGCGGCGATGAACTCGCTCTCCTTCGGCGTCAAAGACCACAAGAAAACCAAACAGCTCGTCCATGGCGTTGTTGAAGGCGTCGGCGGCTACGGCAACTGTTTCGGCGTTCCGACCGTGGGCGGCGAAGTCCGCTTCCATGAAGCCTATAACGGCAACTGCCTTGTGAACGCTTTCGCGGCGGGTCTGGCAGACACCGACAAAATCTTCTACTCGGCGGCCTCTGGCGTCGGCATGCCCGTCGTCTACCTCGGCGCAAAAACTGGCCGCGACGGCGTCGGCGGCGCGACCATGGCGTCTGCCGAATTCGACGACACCATCGAGGACAAACGCCCCACCGTTCAGGTCGGCGATCCGTTCACCGAGAAATGCCTGATGGAAGCCACGCTCGAGCTGATGGCCACCGGCGCCGTGATCTCGATCCAGGACATGGGCGCCGCGGGCCTGACCTGTTCGGCGGTCGAAATGGGCGACAAAGGCCAGCTCGGCATCCGCCTTGATCTCGAAAACGTGCCGCAGCGCGAAGAGAACATGACTGCCTATGAGATGATGCTCTCCGAGTCTCAGGAACGCATGCTCATGGTCTTGAAGCCCGAAAAAGAGGCCGAGGCCCGCGCCGTGTTCGAGAAGTGGGATCTGGATTTCGCCATCGTCGGCGAAACCATCTCCGAGGACCGCTTCCTGATCATGCACAACGGCACCTGCATGGCCGACCTGCCGCTGTCCACTCTGGCCTCCTCCGCGCCGGAATACGACCGTCCTTGGGTGCCGACACCGGCTGCCGAACAGGTCGCGGACGTGCCGCAGATCGACGGCATCGACGGTCTCAAAGGCCTGCTCGCCTCGCCGAACTACGCCTCCAAAGCCTGGGTCTATGAGCAATACGACACCCAAGTCATGGCCGACACTGTGCGCAAACCGGGCCTCGGCGCGGGTGTGATCCGCGTGCATGATACCGGAAAAATGCTGGCCTTCACCTCCGACGTGACCCCGCGCTACGTCAAGGCGAACCCCATCGAGGGCGGCAAACAGGCCGTCGCCGAAGCCTATCGCAACCTCTCCGCTGTCGGCGCGAAACCTCTCGCGACCACCGACAACCTGAACTTCGGAAACCCCGAAAAGCCTGAAATCATGGGCCAATTCGTCGGCGCTCTGGACGGCATCGGCCAAGCGGTCGCCTTCCTCGACATGCCGATCGTGTCGGGCAACGTATCGCTCTACAACGAGACCGACGGCGAGGGCATCCTGCCGACACCCACCATCGGCGCCGTGGGCCTCATTGCCTCTGAAGACGATCTGATCTCCGGCGTGGCGCAACAGGGCGACGTGGCCGTGCTCATCGGCGAGACCGAGGGGCTTTTGGGCCAATCCGCGCTCCTCTATGAGGTGTTCAACCGCCAAGACGGCGACGCGCCGCATGTGGATCTGGCCGCCGAGAAACGCAACGGCGAGTTCATCCGCGCCAATGGTGCGCTGTTCAATGCCGTGACCGACCTGTCCGACGGCGGCCTCGCCCTTGCAGCCTTCGAAATGGCCGAAGAGGCCGGCGTCGGCGTGCACCTCGACAGCGACGACACCGCAACGCTCTTTGGCGAAGATCAGGCGCGCTACCTCGTCGCCTGCTCCTTTGACCAAGCCGAAGCCCTCATGGCCGCCGCCGCCCAAGCCGGTGTGCACCTCGCCACGGTCGGAAAATTCACCGGCGACACGGTCAGCTTCGGCGGCTCCAGCGCGCCGCTCTCTGAACTCTCCGCGCTCTATCGCGGCACCTTCGGCGAGATTTTCGGCTAAGTTTCCTTTGCTGTATAAATACTCAATCAAGGCCCGCTGATCTGGCGGGCCTTTTGCTTTATAAGGCCCCAATGACCGACCTGCCCGACCTCACTTCTGATTGTTCCCAATGCGCCGCCCTGTGCTGCGTTGGGCTGACGCTCGACAAGGGCGATCTGTTCTCCTTTGACAAACCGGCGGGCACGCCCTGCCCCAATCTCGATGGGCATCTCTGTTCGTGCCACGACCAGCTCGACGAGATCGGCAATCATGGCTGTGTGCTTTATGACTGCGCAGGTGCCGGGCAACGCGTCACGCAATTGCGGTTCAACGGCGAAAGCTGGCGTGACGACCCGACGCTTTTGCCCGCAATGATCCGAGATTTCGAACGCCTCAAACCGCTGCACGAGCGCATGAAACAGTTGACCGAAGCCGAAACCCTTGCGCTCACAGAGGCCCTAGAGACCGAGCGCCAGCGTCTCCTGCGCAAATGCGCGCGGCTTTGGGCCGACACCCCGACGCTTGCATCAGACTACGAGCAGTTCCTGAGCGACCTTGCACACCACGCCCGCGCCTGAATGCTTGCAGGCCCGCGCGGCAACCCTTACATTTCATTCCGACGACCAACCAAGGAGCGCCCTACATGGCCATCACCGCCACCGATATCGAACACCTGATCCGCGCAGGCTTCCCAGACGCCCAGATCATCGTTCAGGGAGATGACGGTCAACATTTCGCCGCCGAAGTGATCGACGCTTCGTTCAAAGGCATGAACCGGGTGCAACAACAACGCGCCGTGAATGCGACGCTGAAAGAAAAGCTCGCCAGCGGCGAGTTGCATGCGCTGGCTCTGACCACCCGCGCCCCCGAGTAAACACCGCTTACTGGCCACTCCGCGCCAAAGCTCTAATTTTCATGTCGGCCTAGACTGCACCGACACCCGAAAGGAAAACGCCCATGTCCGCTCAGGAAACCATCCAGAAAACCGTCGACGACAATGATGTCGTGCTTTTCATGAAAGGCACCTCGCAGATGCCGCAATGCGGGTTCTCGTCGAAAGTGGCGGGCATCCTGAATTTCATGGGGGTCGAGTATCTCGACGTCAACGTGCTGGCCGATCAGGACATCCGTCAGGGCATCAAAGATTTCTCCGACTGGCCGACCATCCCGCAGCTTTACGTCAAAGGCGAATTCGTCGGCGGCTGTGACATCGTGATCGAAATGACGCTGTCGGGCGAGCTGGACCAAATGCTGGCGGACAAAGGCGTGGCTTTCGACACCGAAAAAGCCGACCAGATTCGCGCCGCGAACGTCTAAATCGCTTCCTTAGTCTGCAAAATACAAAAGGCGCACCTCTGTGCGCCTTTTTGCTGTCTTCTGCTTGGCCGCTCAAGTCCCGAACTTTAGGCCTCGAAACGATCCGTCACGCCCAGACGCTCCTCAAAAGCCGCCGCCATCGCCTCAGTCCGCGCCGCCATTTCGGCCAGTGTGTCCATGACCTCATTGGGCACCACAGGCACCTCAACCTTTTGCGGCTCAGGCTCTGGACGCGCGCGCATTTCCTCGATCAACGCTTCCTGCGCGCCAAGTTTGGCCTCAAGGTTGCGCATCTGCTCTTCCATACCTGCAGTCTTATCCGCAAGCATCAAGCCCGCCATCAAAAGCATCCGCTCCGCAGGCAGACGTCCGATCTGGCTCGACAGCACAGAGGCCTCATTGTCCAAAAGCTCGGCGGCGGATTTCAGGAAATGCTCTTCGCCGACCTGACAGGCCACATCGAAATCGCGTCCGCCGATGGAGATTTTCACTTCAGGCATCGCTTAATACTCCTCGCGCGGGGATTGCTCTGGCCCCGCATCCGTCACCTCAACACCATGGCGCGACACCACAGCGCGCAGCTCGGTCAGGATCGCATCCAGTTCCGTGACATCGGATTCGCGCGCCACTCTTAGCGCCTCCACTTCGGCATGAAGTCCCGCATCGATCAGACCGGCATCGCCGACGCCTTCGGCATTGGCCGCCCTGAGCGCCGCGTTGTTATCACGCAACTGCGTGTTCACGTGACGCAGTTTCTGCATCTCGCGGTCATGATCCATCAACTGCCGACGCAGCACCTCCACCTCTTCCTCAAGGGCCGCCACATGGCTTTCCTGACGGTCGTGAATCGCCTTCACCCGCTCTTCAAGCTGGCTGTTGACGGTTTTCTCTTCCTCCAGAGCATCGTGCAGGCGGGCAATCTCGGCCTCTGCCGCCTCGCTGGCGATTCCTCCAACGGGGGCGTCACTGGCCGCTTCTGTCGCCGCCTCGGCACGTTCTTCGGCCACAGCCACCGCGCGCCCGATCCGCTCCAGCGCCGCCGTGATCCGGGCTTCGAAATCGGAAATCTCGCTCATTGCCGTCTACTCACACTCTGCTCAGTCTTTGTTGCAACGCCTCGCCTGCATCTCCATGCGGCCCCGACTTTGGAACAGGAAACTCGAAACTTCCTTTGTCCTCAAGGGCGAAGCGCAAAAAGCTCATCCGCGGGCACATCTGTTTTCTCTTGATTCGTGAGCCTAGCCTATAGGGCAGGATTTACCAATATGCGAAGGCAAAACCGGCGAAAACCGCCCGCCCGACCCGCGTCACACCTCTTGAAAGCGCCGCAAGACCCCAATCTACCGCCTCGCGGCTTGCACTTTGGGCCAGTATCGTTATCAGAAGGCCCGAAAGGCCAGACATCGTGGCGTTCCGCACCGATTTCGGCCTCATACCGGAGCTATGAGGAGATCCGCCCGTGGACATCGCAACCCTGCGCGAGGCGCACCCCGATCACTGGATGCGTGCCGCCGCCATCCGCACCCTGACGCTCGATGCCGTCGCCGGTGCCAATTCCGGTCACTCCGGCATGCCGATGGGCATGGCCGATGTGGCCACCGTGCTGTTTGAAAAGCACCTGAAATTCGATGCCGCAGCACCGCTTTGGCCGGATCGTGACCGCTTCATCCTGTCGGCGGGCCACGGCTCCATGCTGATCTACTCCCTGCTCTATTTGACCGGCTACAAAGAGATGCCGCTCGAGCAGATCAAGAACTTCCGCCAGATGGGCGCGAAAACCGCCGGTCACCCGGAGAACTTCCTGCTGGATGGCGTTGAAACCACCACCGGTCCGCTCGGTCAGGGCATCTCCAACGCCGTCGGTTTCGCCATGGCCGAGGAATCGCTGCGCGCCCGTTTCGGGTCCAAGCTCCAGAACCACCACACCTATGTGATGGCCGGCGACGGCTGTCTCATGGAGGGTGTGTCGCAAGAAGCCATCGCGCTCGCCGGTCGTCAGAAACTCGGCAAGCTGATCGTCTTCTGGGACAACAACAACATCACCATCGACGGCACGGTGGACATCGCCGACCGCACCGATCAGGTGATGCGTTTCAAATCCGCTGGCTGGCACGTGCAGAGCATCGACGGTCATGACCCGGAACAAATCGACGCCGCCATCGAGGCCGCGAAGAAGTCCAAGAAACCGTCGATGATCGCTTGCAAAACCCACATCGCTCTGGGTCACGCGGCACAGGACACTTCCAAAGGTCACGGCGCCTTGACCGACGCCGACCAACTGGCCGCCGCCAAAGCCGCTTATGGCGTCAACTGGGGCGCCTATCAGGTTGCCGAGGACGTCAAATCCCAGTGGGAAGAGATCGGCGCGAAAGGCCGCGAAGACCGCGTCGCCTGGGAAGCCCGTTTCGAAGAGCAATCCGAGCGCCGTCAGGCCGAGTTCAACCGCGTCTTCGCGCTTGAGGCTCCGAAAAAACTCTCCGCCACGATCAAGGCGTTCAAGAAACAAATCTCCGAAGAACAGCCGAAGCTGGCCACTCGGTCGTCCTCGCAAAAAGTGCTCGAAGTGATCAACCCGATCATGCCCGAGACCATCGGCGGTTCCGCCGACCTCACCGGCTCGAACAACACGTTGACCGGCGACATGGGGGTCTTTGACGAGACCAACCGCAAGGGCCGCTACGTCTATTACGGCATCCGCGAGCACGGCATGGCCGCCGCGATGAACGGCATGGCTCTGCACGGCGGTATCCGTCCCTACTCCGGCACCTTCTTCTGCTTCACCGATTACGCCCGCCCGGCGATGCGTCTGTCGGCTCTGATGCAGATCCCGGTGACCTATGTGATGACCCACGACTCCATCGGTCTGGGCGAAGACGGTCCGACTCACCAGCCGGTCGAGCATCTCGCCATCTGCCGTGCGACGCCGAACACGTTGACGATCCGTCCCTGTGACACGGTCGAGACTGCCGAAGCTTGGGAAATCGCGCTCACTTCGCAGAAAACGCCCTCCGTTCTGGTGCTGACCCGTCAGGGCGTGCCGACACTGCGCACCGAGCACAAGAACACCAACCTCGTCTCCAAAGGCGCTTATGTGCTGGCCGAAGCCGAAGGCAAACGCGAAGCGATCCTGATCGCCACCGGTTCCGAAGTGGCCATCGCCATGGAAGCCCGCAAAATCCTTCAGGACAACGGCATCGGCACCCGCGTCGTCTCCATGCCCTGTATGGAGCTATTCGCAGAGCAAGACGAAGCCTACCGTCGCAAGGTCCTGCCCGCAGGTCCGGTGCGCGTTGGCGTCGAGGCCGCTGTGCGTGACGGCGGCTGGGATCGCTGGCTTTTGGGCGAGCGTGGCCGCGAAGCGAAACAGGCCTTTGTCGGCATGACCCGCTTTGGTGCCTCCGCACCAGCCGACGAGCTTTACGAGAAATTCGGCATCACCGCCGACAACATCGTGGCTCAGGTCAAAGCGCTCTTGGGCTAATGCTAAAAACCCTCCTTCGAGCGCGCTCGCAGGACAAACACATAAAAAGCCCGCCCCAGTGCGGGCTTTTTCCTTTTTCTCCAACGGCTTGCCCAGATGCTCTTGACCCAGAGCGACAACTGTCGTGATCATGCGCGCATGAACATCCTCGCCCTCTCCGGCAGCGCCCGCCGCGCGTCCACCAACACCGCCTTGCTCCGCAATCTCGCCGATGTCGCGCCCGAAGGGGTCGACATCACGGTCTTTGACCGCATCGCCGAGCTTCCGGTGTTTTCGCCCGACCTCGAACATCCCCACCCGGCGTCCGTCGCCGCCTTCGCCGATCTCATCGCGCACGCCGACGGGCTCATCCTCTGCGTCCCGGAATATGCCCGCGCACTGCCCGGCGGGCTCAAGAATGCGCTCGACTGGCTGGTCTCCGGTGAAGAGCTGATCGCCAAACCCGTGGCCTTAGCCCATGCCTCACATCGTGGCGACGACATGCTCGCGGATTTGCGCCGGGTTCTGACGACCGTGACCTCGGCGTTTCAGCCAGACATTTTCTTACGCTTGCCTCTGATGGGCCAAACCCCGGAAGAGATTGCCGCCCTATTCGAACAGCCGGACACCCGACACAAGACGCGGGCCTTCCTCAAAGCCTTCGCCAAGACGCTCCCCCCAAAGTCACAAACCTAATCGCCGTCGTGACGCCACCCTTCTTTTGTCCTGAAATATCCCGGGGAGCACGAGGGGCTGGCCCCTCGTTTTGGCCTTCAAAACCTCATGAATGTTTGCGTTAACGGAAATGTTTTCGCTAACATGTTGGCGTTAAACACTTTTCTGAAATCGCACACCTTTGTATACGCCCCTAAAGACCCACGCCAAACAGATCAAGCTTGGAGACTCATCATGACCATCAAACTCGGGATCAATGGCTTTGGCCGCATCGGGCGCTGTACTCTGGCGCATATCTCTGAGGCCGGCCTCAACGAGGTGGAAGTGGTCAAGATCAACGCCACCGGCCCTATCGAGACCAACGCGCACCTCTTGAAATACGACTCGGTCCACGGCCGCTTCAACGGCTCCGTCAAAGTCGCCGGCAACACCATGGATCTCGGTCAGGGCCCGATCGAAGTGATGTCCACCTACAATCCCGAAGAACTGGATTGGGAAGGTGTCGATGTCGTGCTCGAATGCTCCGGCAAGTTCAACGATGGCGAAAAATCCGCCGTTCACCTGCGCAATGGTGCCAAAAAAGTGCTGATTTCCGCGCCTGCGACCAATGTCGCGCGCACCGTGGTCTTTGGCGTGAACCACCGCGATATTCTGGCCGAAGATAAAATCATCTCCAACGGGTCGTGCACCACAAACTGCCTCGCCCCGCTGGCGAAAGTGCTGAACGACGGCATCGGCATCGAGAGCGGCATCATGACCACGATCCACTCCTACACCGGCGACCAGTCCACCCATGACCGCCGCCACAGCGACCTGTACCGGGCACGGGCCGCCTCCATGGCGATGATCCCGACCTCGACGGGCGCCGCCAAAGCGCTGGGCCTCGTTCTGCCGGAACTCAAAGGCAAGCTGGACGGCACCTCGATTCGCGTGCCGACCCCGAACGTCTCCTGTGTCGATCTGACCTTTCAGGCCTCCAAAGACGTCACCGTCGCCGATGTGAATGAGGTCGTGCGCGAAGCCGCCGCCGGTCACATGGGCGCCGTTCTGGGCTATGACCCGGAGCCGAAGGTCTCCATCGACTTCAACCACACCACCGAGTCGTCGATCTTTGCGCCCGACCAGACCAAAGTCGTCGGCCGCACCGTGCGCGTGCTCGCCTGGTACGACAACGAATGGGGCTTCTCGGCACGTATGGCCGATGTCGCCGCCGCCATGGGCCGCCTGTCCTAAGTGCCGAGCCCAATACGGGGCGGAGGAAGAGGAGCCTCCGTCCTGTCTCTTTTTTGAACACCGCTTTGAGGTCCAAAGGGCAACCTTTGGGCCCTTTTCTGCTTTTTTTGATCTGCCCCCTTTTTTTCTTCACACCTCTGACGCATTGTGCCTGCAAGACAGACAAAAGCGTAGAACATGACCAACTCAATCGCCGTCGGGCTTGCCATCGTAATCGTGATCGCGCTCGGTTTGGATTTTGGCCTCACGGGAGGGGCGGGATCGCTCTTTCTGGCCAAGGAAATCCTGCGGTTGATCCATTGGATGGCGTTCTGGCGCTGATTTGAGGTTTTTCATGGCGTTCCCTATCAGGTAGCGCTAACAGTGTGGAACTGATGTCAATCAGAGGGCTGGTAACCGGCCCAAAGATATTATGAGCGAGAGAACACCCTCCCCGTTCTCTCACCAGCCATCGCGTCAAGGAGGTGCTGACATGGCCGTGAAAGTTGCAATCAATGGATTTGGGCGTATCGGGCGTAACGTATTGCGCGCCATCATCGAATCGGGCCGGACCGATGTCGAGGTGGTGGCGATCAACGATCTGGGCCCGGTGGAAACCAATGCCCATCTCTTGCAGTTCGATAGTGTGCATGGCCGTTTCCCGGTCGAGGTGAAATTCACCGAAGACACCATCGACGCCGGTCGTGGTCCGATCAAGGTAACCGCCATCCGCAACCCCGAAGATCTGCCCTGGGGCGATGTGGACATTGCGCTGGAGTGCACCGGTATTTTCACCGCTAAGGAAAAAGCCGCCCTGCACCTCAAGAACGGGTCCAAACGCGTTCTGGTCTCCGCCCCCGCCGCTGGCGCCGACAAGACCATCGTCTTCGGCGTGAACGACGACGTGCTGACCGCCGATGACATCGTTGTGTCCAACGCCTCCTGCACCACCAACTGCCTCTCGCCGGTCGTCAAAGTGCTGAACGACGAGATTGGCATCGTCAAAGGTTTCATGACCACGATCCACAGCTACACCGGTGACCAGCCGACGCTCGACACGATGCACAAAGACCTGTATCGAGCCCGCGCCGCCGCCCTGTCGATGATCCCGACCTCCACGGGTGCCGCAAAAGCCGTGGGTCTGGTGCTCCCGGAACTGGCCGGCAAGCTCGACGGTGTCGCGATCCGCGTGCCGACCCCGAACGTCTCTGTCGTTGACCTGACCTTCGAGGCCGCCCGCGACACGACCGTCGAAGAGATCAACGAGAAAATCCGCGCTGCCGCAAACGGCCCGCTCAAAGGCATCCTCGGCTTCACCGACCGCAAGCTGGTGTCCTCGGATTTCAACCACGATCCGCACAGCTCGATCTTCCACACCGATCAGACCAAAGTCATGGAAGGCACCATGTGCCGCATTCTGACCTGGTATGACAACGAATGGGGCTTCTCGAACCGTATGGCCGATACGGCTGTCGCCATGAGCAAGTTCCTCTGAGGCACGCTGACGCGGCGGGGGGAAAGCTCCGCCTGCGTCGGAGCTTTTGAACCGTATGGCCGATACGGCTGTCGCCATGAGCAAGTTCCTCTAAAAACCTCATAAGTTATCCCGCGCGAACGGGAGAAGGAGACGCCCCGGAGAATTCCGGGGCGTTTTTTTAAGCATTCTGTCCGCTTTCGCGCTGTACAGGCAGAGAGCCTCTTGTTCCCGCCCAAACGCATGTTATCTGCTGTCTATAACGCCCTTCCCCCACCCGCTCAGCCAAAGTACCCATGCCCAGCTTTTCCACCATTCTCAGCGAGTTCATCACGCTTTGGGTTGTCATCGACCCGATCGGCACCCTGCCCGTCTTTATCGCCGCAACAGCAGGCCTCGCGCCGCGCCTGTCGCGCATGGCGGCGGCGCGTGCCGTGGTCATCGCTTTTGTCATCCTGCTGGCCTTCGTGCTCCTTGGACAGGCGGTGCTCGAAGCACTCGGCCTCGGCCTCCCCTCCTTCCAGATCGCAGGCGGGCTGGTCCTGTTCCTCTTTGCGCTCACGATGATCTTCGGCGACGGCAAACCCTCGCTCGAAACCGCCCAAGTCGAAAAGCCCCGCAGCGATCAACAGGCTCAGGCCCGTCGCGTCTCCGTCTTTCCGCTCGCCATGCCCTCCATCGCCTCGCCCGGTGCGATGCTGGCCGTGGTCATGCTCACCGACAACGACCGCTTTTCCGTTGCCCACCAGGCCATGACCGCCGCGATCATGGTCGTCGTGCTTTTGATCACCCTCGTGATCCTCTTGGCCGCGCAACCGATCCTGCGGGCCATTGGTGAAACCGGGGCGGCCATCGTGTCCCGCGTCATGGGGATGATTTTGGCCGCCGTCGCCGTGGATGCGGTGCTCAATGGCTTCGTCGCGATCGGGGTGATCCCGGCGTTCTGAGACCCGGCCCTGAGCCTCGCCTCAAAGACCCTTTGGCGACCATCTTAATTGCGTGAGACGGCCAGACCGATCCCACTGGCCACAAACAAGCCGCCGGTGGTTTTATACAATCTGGACATAAACGCCTTCGACAGCTGCAAGCCGTGCACCCATGCACCAAGGCCGCCATAGCTCCAGGCGACCGCAAAGGCGCCAAGCCCGACGAGGCCCACCATCGTCGAAAGCTCGGCCCAACTATTCCCAGTCGAGGACAGAAATTGCGGAAAAAGCGCCGTGAAGAAGGCGATGGCTTTCGGATTGCTCAGCGCAACCGTGAACCCTTCCGCGAACAATTTTCGGGGCGTCGCGCGCGGTTCCCGATCGGCTGGCTGCAACGACATCTGGTCAGCCGCACTGCGCCACATCCGAATCCCGGTGTAAACAAGATAGGCCGCCCCGACATATTTGATCGCCGCAAAGAGAACTGCCGAACTTGCAATGACCAGACCCAGTCCCGCAGAGGCCGCGGCAGCCTGCAAAATGGAGGCCGTACAGTTGCCAAAAGCGGTATAGGCGGAGCGCCCCCAGCCGTAATTCGCCCCATGGGCAAACGCCACAAGCGTGCTGGGCCCCGGAATGAAAGACACCCCCAGAACGGTGGCAAAGAAAATCATCCAGTCGTGCAAATCCATAGGTCTAAATCCGGTGCGAAGGGGAACATGTGCGGCGGAACCTTTCGGAGGCCGCAAGGCACGGTCAATCGCAGGGTGGTCTTTGCGCAAGAGATGTGGCCCATGCGCAAAACGCATAACGATCTTGGCGAACCGGCATTGGTGTTAGCGCTAATCTGGGCGCATATAGGGGTCAGAAAACGCAGACTGGACCCAAAGGAACGGCATCATGAAAACGCTTACCTCCCTCGCCACCGCCGCCCGCAAACGGGCCGCTTATCGCCGCACACTCGCCGAACTCGACGGCCTTTCGGCCAAGGTCAAAGCCGACCTGAACATCGACGAGATCCGCGCCCGCCAAATGGCGCATGACGCGATCTACGGATAAGATATAGAAATCACGCACAAAAACGCCCCGCAGTCCTCCTCCTGCGGGGCGTTTTCATGTCTCCCGTCTGAAACCTTCAGGCTTTGAACTTGGCCAAAAGCCGCGCTTCGACCTCGGGGGCGACGAATTTGGAGATGTCGCCATCGAGACGCGCGATCTCTTTCACCAGCTTCGAGGCAATCGCCTGATGTCGCGCATCGGCCATGAGGAACACGGTCTCGATCTTGCTGTCGAGCGCGCGGTTCATGCCAACCATCTGATATTCATACTCGAAATCCGCCACGGCGCGCAGGCCGCGAATGATGATGGAGGCATTCACATCGCGCGCGCATTGGATCAACAGGTTCTCGAACGGATGCACCACAATCTCGCATCCCGTGTCGGACGCCAGACCCGCGGTGTACTCTGTGAGCATCTCGACGCGCTCTTCGAGGCTGAACAACGGCCCCTTGTCGCGGTTGATCGCGACGCCGATCACCAGACGATCCACCAAAGCACAAGCCCGGCGAATGATATCGCCATGGCCGTGGGTTACCGGGTCGAATGTGCCGGGGTACAAACCGATACGCATGGGGTGATCTCCTCCTCTTCGTTCTGCGCACGCAACAATATTGCAGATGCGAAATCAAGAGGCTTGGGACGTATTGGGGCGCGAACGCCCCGATACATGTCATAATTTCTTTGCAAGCCCGGCAACCACCATGACTCTCAGGGCCTTAATGCCCCATGATCATGCCTTCGAGCGATTTGTTCTCCATCGCAAGCTGTTCCAGCCGCGCCTTGACCACATCGCCGATGGACACGAGACCGATCATCTCGCCATCGCTCATCACCGGCATGTGGCGGAAGCGCCCCGTGCTCATCCGCTCCAACACGGCCAGCGCCGTATCGTCGGGCCGACAGGACACCAGCTTTCGGGTCATGAAATCCGACACCTTATGGGCCAGAACCTCGCTGCCGGTCTTGCCCAGCTCGCGCACGATGTCACGCTCCGACAGAATGCCTTCGGGGTGCTTCGGATCCGTCGCGACGATCACCGCACCGATCTTGCGGCTCGACAAAAGATTTGCCGCCTCGCCCACGGTCATGTCCGGCCGAATGGTGATGGTCTCGTCGATGGCCTTGGCTTTCAGAATCTGTCCTACGATCATGTGTCCTCCCTAAAATATCTGATGCGCCGTCGCGCGTTTTTCCTGTCTCTCCCTGATGTTAGGGTTCACTGCCTGCGACACTCTGTCAAGCTTCGCGTTCAAGCTCTTCGACCACCTCACGCATGCTTTGGCACAAAACCTCGGAAAACCGCGACAAGCGTTCGACTTTGCGGTCATCCGCATGGCGCACCAGATAGAAGGCGCGTTTGAGCCGTACTTCCTCGGGCAGCACACGCACCATGCGGCTCACATAGGACAGGCAAAAGTCGTGCACGACCCCCACGCCCAGCCCCGCCCGGATCATGTTGAGCTGCACGGAGACGGAATTCGACGTATATTCAGCCTCGCTGGCGCCGATTTCCTCAAGATAGTCGAGTTCCTTGTCGAAAATCAGATCGGGCACATAGCCAACCAATTTGTGACGTTTCAGATCCTCTCGCGTCACGATGTCCTCGTGCTGGCGCAGATACCAACGCATGCCCGCGAGCGAGAGGTGATAGTCGGTGATCTTCTGCACCAGCAAACGCCCGGAACTTGGCGGAGAGACGCTGACATAAAGATCGACCTCGCGTTTCGACAGGCTGAAAAGCCGCGGCTGCGCAATGATCTGCACCTCGAGATCGGGATGTTCCTCTGCGATTCGCGCCACAACGCGCGGCAGCACATAGTTCGCACAGCCATCCGGCGCGCCGATGCGGATCACGCCCTTAAGCTGTTCGTCGCCATCGCCGGACAGATCATCGAGACCCAAGGACACCGCCTGCTCCGCCGCCTCCGCATGGGCCAAAAGCCGCCCGCCGTCCCGCGTCAGCTCATAACCCTGCGGGGATTTGGCAAACAAAGGCGCGCCCAGCCCCTCTTCGAGCCGCGCGATGCGCCGCCCCACCGTGGCCGGGTCGATCTTTAATTGTCGCCCCGCTCCCGACAGGCTTTCCGTGCGCGCCACCGCCAGAAACACCCGAAAATCATCCCAATTCATCGCCTTCGCCTCGCAGTCTTATTGTAACTTACCCATGCGACACTCGTGACTGAACGGGTGCGAACAAACACGCACCATTGCAAAAACGCAAAATGTTTTTGAAATCTTCTCTCTTTTATAGACAAAAACGCAAAGTTAAACTCCCGCGAAAGATCAGGAGGTTTCCATGCAAGAGCTCAAACATTTCATCAACGGCACCCATGTCGCAGGCACGTCCGGCCGCTTCTCCGAAGTGCGCAATCCGGCCACCGGCGAGGTGATCGCCAAAGTGCCGCTCGCCACGCCTGCCGAGCTGGCCGATGCGGTCGAAAAAGCCGCCGTTGCCCAAAAGGAATGGGCCAAGGTGAACCCGCAGCGCCGTGCCCGCGTGTTCATGAAATTCGGACAGTTGATCAACGAGAACATGGACGCGCTGGCCGAATGCCTGTCGCGCGAACACGGCAAGACGCTCCCCGACGCGAAAGGCGATGTGCAGCGTGGCCTCGAAGTCGTCGAGGTCTGCATGGGCGCGCCGGCTTTGCTCAAAGGTGAATTCGTCGGCGACGCGGGTCCCGGCATTGATCTCTATTCCATCCGCCAACCGCTTGGCGTCGTCGCGGGCATCACGCCCTTCAACTTCCCGGCGATGATCCCGCTTTGGAAAATGGCGCCCGCTATTGCCTCCGGCAATGCGATGATCCTGAAGCCGTCCGAGCGCACGCCGATGACGTCTCTGATGCTCGCGGAGTTGATCCAACAGGCCGGTCTGCCCGATGGTATCTTGCAGGTTGTGCATGGTGACAAAGAGGCCGTGGACGCGATCCTCGACAATGAAACCATTCAGGCCGTGGGCTTTGTCGGCTCTACGCCCATCGCGCAATATATCTACGGTCGCGCCGCCACCAACGGCAAGCGCGCGCAATGTTTCGGTGGCGCGAAAAACCACATGATCATCATGCCTGACGCCGATCTGGACAAGGCCGCCGATGCGCTGGTTGGGGCCGGTTTTGGCGCCGCGGGCGAACGCTGCATGGCCGTTTCCGTCGCCGTGCCTGTCGGCAAAGAAACCGCAGATCGTCTGATCGAAAAGCTGGTGCCGAAGATCGAGAAACTCAAAGTGGCCCCCTACACCGCCGGTGACGACACGGATTACGGTCCTGTGATCACCGCCCAAGCGAAAGAGCGCATCGAGAGCCTCATCACCTCCGGTGTGGACCAGGGCGCGACGCTTTTGACCGATGGTCGTGGCATGAAAATCCAGGGCTATGAAAACGGTTATTTCGTGGGTCCGACCTTGTTCGACAACGTCACCCCGGACATGGACATCTACAAGGAAGAGGTCTTTGGCCCGGTGCTTTCCACCGTGCGGATGGACAGCTACGAGGACGCGCTTAACCTGATCCTCGACAACCAATATGGCAACGGCACCGCGATCTACACCGCCGATGGCGACACCGCGCGTGACTTTGCCGCCCGCGTCGATGTGGGCATGGTCGGCATCAACTTCCCGATCCCTGTGCCGCTGTCATACTTCTCCTTCGGCGGCTGGAAAAAATCCGCTTTTGGCGATCTCGACCAATACGGCCCGGACGCGTTCAAATTCTACACCAAGACGAAAAAAGTCACCGCCCGCTGGTTCTCCGGCATCAAGGACGGGGTCGCTCTGAACTTCAAAGCGATGGACTAAACTGTCTCTTTTCGAACCATCTTGCGGGGTCTCATGCGAGGCCCCGCTTTTATTTTGCACAAATCGAACATTCTTCCAGTTGTCTATGGTTTAGAGAAAAACCGTCTATCCTATGCGCTGGATGTGAGTTTGTTACAGACAGGCGAACGCGCGGAGCAGTAACTTATCCCTAGGTTCACCAATGGAGAGTTCCATGCTCAAAAAAAATGTCGGCGGCATCGACCGCATCCTGCGCATCGTTGTCGGCCTTGCGCTTATCCTCGGGTTCTTCCTGAACGCCGATGCGTCCATGCGCTGGCTCTATCTGATCGGGATCATCCCGCTGGCCACCGGGCTGATGCAAAGCTGCGTGCTGTACTCGATCCTCGGGATCAACACCTGCAAGACAAAATAAATCAGCCGGAATGCGCGAGCGCGTCCAGCGCCTCGCGGTCCGTCAATTTGACCTCGCCGCGGGCGGTTTGAACCCATCCGCGGCGTTGGAATTCCTGCAACTGACGCGAAATCACCTCGCGCGCTGACCCCAGTTCTGCCGCCAGTTGCGCATGCGTCGCCTTCAAAACAGGCCCTCCGTTGGTCAGCTCCAACAGCTTCTGCGCCAGCCGAATATCGATCTTTTGAAACGCAATCTCTTCGATCACATGGAACAGATCGGTGATCCGGCGCGAATAGGCGGAAAACACGAAATTGCGGAAACTCTGCGAGGTGGCGACCAGATCGTCAAACACCCGGCGCGGGATGGCGACGGCATCGATTTTAGTCTCGGCAATACCCTCGGCGCTATAGTCCTCATAGGCCAGAAGGCAGGCCGTGGTCATCACACAACTCTCCCCCGCATGTACGCGGTAAAGCACGATCTCGCGCCCCGCTTCGGTGGTCTGCTGCACCCGCACCGTGCCCTCGATCAGCATCAACAGGTTTTCGGGGCTTTTGCCGGGGCCAAACAAAACTGTTCCCGCGGCCAGATGAATGATCTGCGACTGCGCCACGAGACGCGCGCGCACCTTGGGCTCCAATGTCGAGAGCCCCGCAAACCGATCGATCCAATCCATCTTTTATCCCTTCCATCGTCAGAAGGAATATTTAAAAGCTCGTGGCCTCTTCGACAATCTCTGTCAGCAAATCTTCGACCGCCTGCATCGGCCCGTCGGGATAATCGCGAAAGCCGATCGTGACCTGGCCCGCACGATCCGCGACGTAGATCGAATAGGGGCAATGCACGATATTGCCGGGATCGGCCTCCATCACTTGCCGCGACACAACCGCCGAGCAGAACAGGAACACATCCGCCGCGTCGAAAATCGTCACATCGGAGCCGACATCCGCTTTCGTCCGCTCCAGCATCTCGCCGGTGTGCGAGCGGTAGTCGATCACGAGACCTTTCGAGACGATGGCATCCTCAACCGCGAAAGTCGCGTCCTCGAAGGTGCCGTCATAGTCAAAGGTGATCGCTTGGTCGTTTGCCAATGCTGGCGTGGCTGGCGTTGCACAAGTCAAGGCAAGCGCGACAGTTTTGAACAATGTTTTCATAGTGAACATCCTCCCGGGTTTTATCCTACCACGAAAAAAGGGCGGCCCGATAGCCGCCCCTTACCGATCCTGTCCACGCCTACTGCGTCGTGGCCTTCAGATATTCAATCACCGCCGCAATATCGTCGTCGCTTTTCAAGCCAGCGAAGGACATTTTGGTCCGTGGGAACATCGCTTTAGGTCGATGCAGATAGGCGGTCAGGTTCTCTTCGGTCCAGGTGAACCCTTCCTCACGCGCATCCAGGAAGTCATTGGAATATTTGAAATCTTCCACATGGCCGATGGTGGCGCCGAGCACACCGTTGAGAACAGGCCCGGTGCGGTTCTTGGCGCCCTCGCCCACTTGGTGACAGGCTTTGCACTTTTTGAACACGCCCTCGCCCTCGGCGGCCAGCGCCTCGTCAAACGCCACTGCGGCAACCTCGACAGGCGCCTCCTCTGCGGGGGCCTCTTCGGCCATCGCGACCTGAACCGTCTCGTCCGCGACAGGTTCGGCGGCGGGTTGCGTGGTCTCCTCCGGCGTCACGTCCAGAACGGTCGCACGTTTGGTGATCTCGACCGTCTCCTTGCAGTTCTCGTAACAGGCGTTGTCTTCGGTGAAGATCGTGTATTCCGTCTCGGCGCGATCATCGGTGATGAACCCTTCGGCATTCGGCATCTCGACCTCGAGGAAATTCTCGTTCGAGAGCACGAAATCATCCTCAACGATGTAGTTCGAATAGAGGATATAGGCGGTGATCGCATAGACATCGTCGTCCGTCATGGTCTGCGCCGCGCCGAAGGGCATCGAGCGACGGACATAGTCATAGACAGTGGACAGATAGGGCCAGTAAGAGCCCACGGTTTTCAGCGGGTCCTTATCCGCCAGCGTTCCATCCCCACCCGCCAATTTGGGCCAGTTATCAACACCTTCCGCGAATTCACCGTGGCAAACGGCGCAGTTCTCAGAGAAGATCATCTCGCCATCTTCGACCGATCCGGAGCCGATGGGAAGCCCGTCACCATTGGGCGAAATATCGTGGTTCCACGCGGCGATTTCTTCGGGCAGAGCCGCGCGGCCGAGGCCGAGTTTCTCCGCGAAAGCCGGCATCGCCAGTGTCGCAGAGAGCGCGGTGGTGAGGATCAGTTTAGGAAGAAACTTCGACATTTTCCGACTCCCCGTTCGATTTGACATGCCAGGTTTGGATACAGTTGTTGTGATAGACGGAGTTCTCGCCGCGCACCTCTCTGAGCTGCGCTTTGGTCGGCTGAACATAGCCCGTGTCGTCATGGGCGCGGCTCTGCAAGAGCATCTCTTCGCCGTCCCAAGTGGTATCAAGATAGAACCGCGTCAGCGCCATCGGGGCGCCCGGGTTGGCCAGACGCGCTTTCTCCCAGGTCTTGCCGCCGTCTTTCGACACATCGACGCCGGTGATGGACCCACGGCCCGACCACGCGAGGCCCGTGATCACCAAAGGCCCCTTGCCATGGCTGATCGGCATCTGCGGGCTGGGCGAGGTCACCACGGATTTCGCATCCATAACCCAGGTCCATTTGCGCGAGGTGCCATCCGCCAGAGTGTCGGTGTATTTCGAGGTTTCCTCACGGGATTCAATGGCTTGGGCTGTGACTTCGATCCGGCGCAGCCATTTCACCCACATGTTGCCTTCCCAACCGGGAACGACCAGACGCACCGGATAGCCATGCTCCATGCGCAGCGCTTCGCCATTGGCCTTGAACGCGATCATGCAATCGTCGAGCGCCTTTTCCATCGGAATAGACCGCCCGTTCGAGGAGGCATCCGCGCCCTCGACATAGACCCATTTGTCCGCCAGATCGCCCGCAGCGTCGAGCCCCGCCTCCTCCAACAGAGTGCGCAGCGTGACGCCGGTGTATTCCATGTTGTGGATCATGCCATGGGTGAATTGCGAGCCGTTCAATTGCGCGCCCGCCCATTCCATGCCGGTGTTGGCCGCGCATTCGAGGAAAAAGGTCTTGTTCACCCGTGGGAAGCGTTCGAGGTCTTCGTAAGTAAAGACCAGCGGCGTATCGACCAAGCCGTTGATCATCAGACGATAGTCTTCTTTTTTCAACTCAATCGCGCCGGAGTGGTGCCGCTCAAAGGCACAGCCCTGCGGCGTGATCGTGCCGTCGAGCGCATGGATCGGCGTGAAGTTGATCGAAGAGATCGGATCGGCGGTCAGCCACGGCACGTTGCGGCGAATGACATCGCTCTCATATTTGATCGGCAGACCATAGGGCGTTTCATCGACGCCTTCACCGAGGCTCATCGCCCAGTCTTGCTTTTCCGTGATCAGCGGATCGGGACCTTCGGCGGCAGCCTGGCTCGCCGCCAGCCCCACGCCAGTGGCCGCCGCGCCGCGTAGAAACGCGCGACGGCTTGTCCCCTGGCCGGTGCCCGTGTTGTCGTTTTGGGTCTCACTCATCTCTCGTGTCTCCCTTCCGATGTGCATGCTTCGCATGAATTCCATCATTCTCTTATGTGAATGAATTCATTGTATAAAAACCGCTCCAACTGGGGTCAGAGCGGCAGATGTCAGGTCCGGTTTCAGGCGCCGATGACCTCGACCGAAGTGTTCGGCGCGACCGTGACGGTGCCCTGTTTGCGAATGTGATCCTCCACCACATCCCAGATCTGCGGCCCTTCGGTGCCCTCATTCACGGAGGCCCAGCCCGCCACGACGTAATTCTTCGCCGGGTCGAGTTTCTCGCCGGTTTTCAAGAGCGTCAGCTCAGAAATCCGCTCGCCCTGCGGCTTGGTGATGTCGATGCGGTAACCAAGACCGCCCATCCGCACCATGTCGCCGCCCTGTTGGTAATAGGGATCGGGGTTAAAGATGTTGTCGGCCACGTCTTCCATGATCGTATGGATGAACTCGCCGGTCATCTCGCTCCGGTAGGCCTTGCCGTAGGTCATCGAGGTGGCGTTCCAGATGTCTTCGCGGGTGATATTATCCCCCGGCAGGAGGCTCGGCCCCCAACGCACGCCCGGAGACATCGCAATATCCGCCTCCCGCTCACTCAAAAGCGCGTCACAGATCAGATCGTCCCAAGTGCCGTTGAAATTGCCGCGACGGTACAAGAGGCTGTCGGTCTGGCCGATCACCTCGCCCATCGCTTCCTCATAAGGTGCGCGTTGTTCATTGATCAGCGCGGAGACCTCTTTGTCCGGCTCAATTACATCGGAGAAGATTGGGATCAACTTGTGGCGGAAGCCCATCATGCGGCCATCGCGCACGTCCAAATCTACGCGCGAAACAAATTTGCCGTTGGACCCCGAGGCAATGATGATCGTCTCACCCACCAGAACCGGTTCCGGCAGCGCGTCATGGGTGTGCCCCGAAAGCACAACGTCGATGCCACTCACGAGGCTCGCCATCTTCTTGTCCACGTCGAACCCATTGTGCGACAGCAGAACGACCAGCTCCGCGCCCATCCCGCGCACCTCGTCCACGACCTCCTGCATCCGCTCGGTGCGAATGCCAAAGGAGTATTCCGGGAACATCCAGCCGGGGTTGGCGATGGGCATATAGGGGAAAGCCTGGCCGATGACAGCGATCTTCACACCGCCACGTTCAAAGAACTTATAAGGCGCGAAATCCTCCGCCGGTTCGTCCCATTCGGCATCGAAAATATTCGCGCCCAGAGCCGCAAAGGGCAGATCGGCCACCACTTCGCGCACGCGATCGGAGCCAAGCGTGAACTCCCAATGGAAGGTCATCGCATCGGGTTTCAGCGCATTCATCACATTGACCATATCCTGGCCTGCCGTGTGGTAGCAGGTGTAGGAGCCGTGCCATGTGTCGCCGCCATCGAGCAAAAGCGCATCAGGCCGCGCAGCGCGGATCGAATTGATCACGGTGGCCACACGATCAAGACCGCCGACCTTGCCGTAGGCTTTGCCCAAGGCGGAAAAATCATTGTAGCTCAAAGCATAAGCCGAGGGAGAATTGTCCTCGATGCCGTAAAGTTTGCGGAACTCCGCGCCCGTCACATGCGGCACAGCGCCCTTGTTCCCGCCCACGCCAATGTTGATCTCCGGCTCGCGGAAATAGATCGGTTTGAGTTGCGCATGAATGTCGGTGACATGGATCAGGGAGACGTTGCCGAAAGTGTCGAACTCCAAAAGCTGATCCTGCGTCAGCGCCTGCTGCGCCGCGAGACGCGCCCAGTTGCCAAAGCCGGAGGCGCCCACCATAGCCGAGGCGGCCATGGACACCTGAAGGAAATCACGACGTGAAATCATGCTCGAACTCCGTTGTCGGACGCAGAAAACCTGAGTATTTCCCAAGGTTTCATGCGCAAATTTGAATATATTGAGAGAAACAAAGCCCCGCTCACCACAAAGCGGGGCCCTGTCAAAGATCAGTTGCGAACAGAAGGGCCTTCGACCGAGAGGCCGTTGCCACGCGACGCCACATAAAGTTCAAGCGCCACAAATTCCGGCGACCCTGCGTTGAAGGTCTCCGCGCGAGTGTCCCGGATACACCCTTTGAACCGGCTATGCGCGCCGTTGAGCTTGGCGTTTTTCAGACGATAGGCCGGGAAACCATTGGTCTGACCTTGGCTCAGATGGTCGGCACGGATCATGTTGCCGTAGTTCTGCTCGTGGCAGTTGGCACATGATAGATCGAGCTGACCGTAGCGGGTGTAATACATCTCCTTGCCCTGCTCCCAAGTCGACTGGGCCGGGCCGTCGATGGCGACATTCATCGGCATGCCACGCGCCACAGAGGCCAAAGCCGCTTCGAAGTTCAACATCATCCCGCTGTCGTATTTCTGCGCCTCAGCGCCCATCTGTTCTGTCAGACAGTCGTTGATCTGCATCTGGATGGTGTAAACCTGTTCTTTGTCGTCGTTCCATTTCGGATAGGTCGGACGCACATTCGCGAGGCTTTCGACGCCGTCGTGGCAATCCATGCAGGATTTGCCCTCGGCCCCCATCACAGTTTCGAACTGATCGAACCCGGCTTCGGCCCCCAGCATGCCGGGATTGTCGAAATCGTCCATCTCCATGGCCTGCGTGTCATCCGAACGGAAGCGCCAGCCGGACATGATCTCGCTCAGATGACCGTCGAGATGCGCAGGCGCAGCCGTCTTGGTCACGATCTCGATCTCGCCGTTGATCACCAGCTCCGCGTCTTCATCCGCCAGCACAGGTGTTGCGATCGCAAACGCCGTCAAAGCCGCCGCAGTGCTGAGCATTTTATTGATTTTCATGCGTTATCTCCTCCCTAGAGTTGGCTGGCGCGCCCCGCATCTTTGGCGGGGCGCGCTTGCGGTCTTGGATCAGGCGATTTCGATCGCTTTTGCATCCTCGTAGACGGAGCCGTCGTCATCGTACCAGGTGAATTTGAATTCACCGGCCTCGGGCACAGTCGCATCGAATTCGATATAGGGGTTGGTCGAAATCGACGGTTCCAGCGTCACATCGACCACGCTCTGCCCGTTAAACTCACAGGTGAAACGGTTGATGATCGAGCGCGGAATGACATTGCCATCGCTGTCTTTGCGCTGGCCGGATTCCATCGGGTGGGAAATCAGGGTTTTGATCGTGATCACCTCACCGGCAGAGGCCGATTTGGGGACTTTCACGCGGGGTTTGACACCAGATGCCATTGTCTTTGTCTCCTAAAAAATCGGGTTAGCCGCCGCAGCCGCCGATGGTCACCTTGACCGTCGCGGAGGTCTGCACGAAAGAGCCGTCGGCCATTTTCGCGACCGCCACAACGTCTTGCGTGCCAGCGAGACGGATGCGGGTCGAGGCCGCCTGGCTGCCTGCCAGCGGACCGAAGTTGAACACAACCACTTCGGGTGTCGGGTTGCCGGTGGCGAACACCGCGATGGAGGTGGCGCCCGGCGCATTGACCGCGATCGGCACGGTGTTGCCGTTTTCGGCGATCTCCGGCGCGGTCAGGGTCAGATCGCCCGCGCCCGCCTCGGCACCCCCAGTGAATGCGGCGATGGCGTCTTCGGCGGCGGCGGTCGCACTCAGCGGCATAAACGCCGCCGCGGTCGCACCAAGGCCCAGAGCCAGAGCGTCACGTCGTGTGAGATTCATGGTTTGCTCCTAAGTTCTAAGTGTCAGGATCCGACGGGAGATCACTCGTCCGTCAGCGTCATCAGATAGGCGACCACATCCTCGACCTGCTGGGCCGAGAGGATCGGCGGCAGATCGGCCGACGCGGCCTTGCCCGTGTAGGCATCACCCGGACGGGTGAAACCGTCGACCTTGTAAAAGGCCGGCATCACAGTGCCCTCGAAGGTCATCTTGGCGTTGACCACAAGACCACGCAACTCGGCCGCAGACCAGCGCGAGCCCGCGCCATCGAGCCAGGGGCCGACTTCGCCGTGGAACGGCACATCGGCATAGGCGTCGGCGGCATGACAGGACACACAGTTGCCCATGGATTTCGTGGTCAGGATCTTGCGCCCTTCTTCCGCGTTGCCCGGCGTGCCGGTCAGAGAGGCCTCAATCGCGCCGTAGTCGTCGAACTGAACGTCGCCGGGGGCCGTTTCGGCCAATGCCGCACCGGTGCTCAGACCGAGTGCAACAAGACAGGTTGCGATGCGTTTCATGTCTCCTCCCTAAAAGACTGTGCTTACATTTCCGCATATCTGCGTTGTTTGTTTTGCATACCGTAGCGTGCCATTCTGTCGCAGGGCAAGAGACAAATTCAAATAATTGAATTATTCTGCACTGCAGCACCTTTTACACGCTAACATATATCATTCGCTGACGTTTAGCACGCCCTCTTCTTGTTGCTTAACCACTTGACGCGCATGGTATTTCTGAAAGGGCTCATCGCCCTCATAGCCGTGGTCCAGCACCCATTGCATCATGTTGTAGGTCGTCAATTTGCCAAAAGCGCCGGGCACCGTGGCCACCGCCGCGTCCTTGGCGGAGACCCCTTCGGCCACCTCTTCGGGGAAGTAGAGATTCGTCGGCGTGAACAGCGCGCCCCATTTCTGCACCATGTCCTTTTCCGGCAGGGCCTCGCCATCGAAATCAATCACCTCGACATCGCCGAACATGTTGATCTGGATGACAAAGAAATTGTCCTCGATCATCTGGGTGATCTCAGGATCCGGGTAAACCTCTTCGTGCATCTTGGTGCAATAGATACAGCCGCGCTGCTCGACCATCACCAAGAGACGTTTGCCTTCGGCATTGGCCTCGGCCAAATCCTCGCGCAGGTCCTTGAAGGTGTCGCGCTGCCACGCGGTTTTGTGCAGCCCGTCATCGCCCATTTCCACCGCCAGCGCGGGAAAGGCAAAGGCAGCCAGACCCAGAGACAAAAGAGTGCGTCGTGCGAGTTTAAACATTTTTACAGGCTCCCGTTTGATCCGATGTTCGCGAAAGAGGGGAAGGTCTCCAACATCCACGCCGCAATCACGTTCACCGAATTGGTGACGATCAATATAGCGAAGAGGATGAGGAAAAGCCCCATCACCTTTTCGACCTTCGGCAAATGGCGGCGGAATTTGGCCGCAAATTTGAGGAAGGGTTTGATAAAGACGGCGGCCACCACGAAGGGCGCGGTCATGCCGACACCAAAGACCACCATCATGATCAGCCCGCGCATCGCGGTCGCCTCATTCGACGCCATCATCACCACGCCGACCAAGACACCGCCAACGCAAGGCGTCCATCCGGCGGCAAAGGCCAGCCCGACGATATAGGACGACCAGATCGTCATATTGCGCGTGTCTCCCGCCTGCATCTGAAACTGGCGGTTGAGAAACCCGATGCGGATCACGCCCAGAAAATGCAGCCCCATGACAAAGACGATGGCGGCCGACGCAATGCGAAAGATGTCCTGATGGCTGCGAAACGCCTGGCTGAGCGAAAACGCCGCCGCGCCCAGAAGGACGAACACCGTGATGATCCCCAAAGAAAACATCACCGACGACAGGATCGCCCGTTTGCGCGCGCCCGGCGCCAATTCGCCCTCCGCGTTGATGTCGGCCATCGAGGTGCCCGCCATATAGGACAGGTAAAACGGCACGATCGGCAAAATACAGGGGGAGAAAAACACCACCAACCCGCCCAAAAGGGCAGAAATAAAAGTCACGTCCAGCATATGGTCCTCCCAAACCGATCTCTCGGGCCAACCCCCGGTGTGCGCATCTCTGCGCCTCCGGGCGGGGCTCCTCTTCCCCGCAAGCTTGGCGCCTGTCACCCTCTGGTGATCGCGTCAAAGCTTGTGTCATTCATATATTCAAATTATGTAGATTATGTCGCACCCGTCAATCGGTAGAGATATGTTGACAAGAATTCTGGCCATTGTCGCCACCCTATTCGCCCTGATTCTCCCCGCAACCGCCAGTGAGCCTTCGATGGAACTGGTGATGGTGGAACAAGACGGCTGTGCCTATTGCGCCCGCTGGAACGCGGAGATCGCGGAGATTTACCCGAAAACGCCGGAGGGCGCGTATGCGCCCCTGCGCCGGGTGGACCTGCGCGCGCCGATGCCAGACGACCTGTCGTTCAAAGGCCCGGTGATCTTTACGCCCACCTTCATCCTCGTGGAGGACGGGGAGGAACAGGGCCGGATCGAGGGCTACGCGGGCGATGAATTGTTCTGGACCATGCTAACCATGGTGCTGCGCGATCATTCGGATTTCGAGGAGATCACGACGGGAGATCCGGCGCAGGAGGTCCAGCCGGGCGAGTGACAGGACATAAGGGACATTCAAGGGAGGAAAGAATGAAACTCTTTAAAATCATGGCGCTAAGTGCCAATATGGGCGCCGCAGTTTTGGCGACACCCGCCGTCGCACAAGACGACGACGCCTTCGTCACCTTTCAGGTGCTGAAACCCGAAGTCGCCCAAACTGCCGCCATCGCCGCGATGGAAAGCTGCCGTGAGGCGGGCTATCAGGTTGGCGTCATGGTGGTCGACCGCTTTGGCATCCCGCAGGTCTACGTGCGCGACCGCTTCGCCGGGCTTCATGTGTTCGAAACCGCCCGTCGCAAGGCCTGGACCGCCGTGTCATTTCGCACCGACACGCTGTCTCTGGGCGAATTGACCGCGCCGGGCGAGATGATGGCAGGCATCCGTGAGCTGAGTGAACCTCTGGCCCTTGGCGGCGGTCTTGTGATTGAGGCGTCAGGCTCTATAGTAGCAGGCATCGGAGTCTCAGGCGCTCCCGGACCGGACCTCGATGCCGACTGCGCGCAGGCAGGCATCGACGCCATCATGGATCAAATCGCCTTTTAGAGACGGGAGTCATATCTTTGAGGAACATGGGGTGGACAAAGTGAATTCGCCTTTACCAATCGTCACGGAAAACATGTCCGAAGAGGACTTGGATGTGATGATGTCAAGCGCCTGCGACGCATCGCAGCTTTTGAAAGCCCTCTCGCATGAGGGGCGGCTGATGATCCTGTGTCATCTGGTGACCGGCGAGAAATCCGTCACGGAACTCGAAGACCTTCTGTCCGCGCGTCAAGCCGCGGTGAGCCAACAGCTCGCCCGGCTCCGCCTTGAGGGCCTTGTGACGCCGCGCCGCGAAGGCAAGGCGATCTACTACTCTTTGACGGATGACCGCCCGAAACGCATCCTCGAAGTGATCTACGACATGTTCTGTTCGGGGAACGGCGGCCCGAAAAAGGCCTGACCCCCACAAAACAGAGACGCGCCGGGCATCAGGGGAGGAGACATGCTCGACACAGTTGCACCGGGGCTGCTTGCGGCCCTGATCGGTCTGCTTGGAGGCCTGGTCCTCGGACTTGCCGCCCGTCTGGGCCGGTTTTGCTCCATGGGGGCCATCGAAGACGCGCTCTATCAGGGCTCTGACCTGCGCGCCCGGCAATGGGGCGTGGCCTTGGGCGTGGCCCTCATTGGCAGTTTCAGCCTCATGGGACTTGGCCTCTTCGACCCCACGAAAACGCCCTACCTCGCGCTCGCATGGTCGCCCTTGGCCTCGATCTTTGGCGGGCTGGTGTTCGGCTACGGCATGGCGCTGGCGGGCAATTGCGGCTTTGGCGCGCTGGCGCGTCTGGGCGGCGGCGATCTGCGCAATTTCGTCATCGTTCTGGTGCTGGGCCTCACCTCCTACATCACGCTGAACGGCCCTCTGGCGGCGCTGCGTGTCGCGCTCTTCCCGCCCCGCCCCGCCGAAGGCCCCCTGCCCGGTCTGGCGCATGGTTTGGGCCAAAGCCTCGGCCTGCCCATCGTCGCCACCGGCCTCGGTTTCGGCGTACTTTTTCTGGCCTTGGCACTGTCGTCCCGCGCCTTTCGCGCAGAACGTAAACTCATCCTCTGGGGCGTGGCCGTCGGTCTCGCTGTCACCTCCGGCTGGGCGGGCACGGCGTGGTTGTCCGAGGCCACATTCGAGGCCACGCAAGTCGTCTCCCATACTTTCGCGGCGCCCATCGGCGACACGCTTTTCTACCTCATGACCTCCTCGGCCACCTCACCGGGCTTTGGCGTTGGTTCCGTCATCGGCGTGCTTGCGGGCGCGGCCATCGGCTCGCTGATCAAAGGGCATTTCCGTTGGGAAGCCTGCGAAGACCCGCGCGAATTGAAACGCCAGATCATGGGCGCCGCACTCATGGGCGTGGGCGCAGTGGTGGCCTTTGGCTGCACGGTCGGACAGGGGCTGTCGGCCTTTTCCGTCCTCGCCTATTCGGCGCCGGTGACCATCGCCGCGATCATCGCAGGCGCCTCCTTGGGCCTGCGCCAGCTGATCTACGGCTTTTCGTTCGCGCGTTAAGATTGAGTATTTTTCGCAGCCAAGGAAACAGGATTCACCTGTGGATCAAGACCTGAAGGTCCGCCACATTCGTCCCCGTCGCGCCGATTTGAAGCAAATCACCCGCCGCCTGAAGCCCGTGATAGCTGTCGTTGCGCCCCACCACCTCATTGGGGTCGAGCCCCACGGCGCGCATCCGGTCCAGCGTGCCGGGATCGACCAGGCCGCCCGCCGCATCCGTCGGCCCATCGCGCCCGTCGGTGCCGCCTGAGAGGAACACGAACTCCGTGAGCCCTGCTTTTTCGGCCAGCATCGCAACACGCAGCGCAAGCTCCTGATTGCGCCCGCCCATGCCGTCGCCCACGAGTTTCACCGTGGTTTCGCCACCGAACAGATAGGTCCCCGCGCCGCCCGCAAGTGCGCGATCCATAATAAACTGCGCGGCCTCGGCCACATCGCCCTCCAAAGGCGTTTCATCGACCTGCGCCTCAGGCCCCGCCGTACGAGCCATGGCCGCGACAGAAATTTTGTTCGAGCCGATGAGAGCGACCTCGCTGTCGGGCAATGCCCCCAGATCGGCCTGCGGGCGCGCCAGATAGGCGGAGACGGAATGCGGCAGTTTCTCCCAAAGCCCGAGGTCTTGCAGCACCTTCGCGGCCTCTTCGCGGGTGCCAATAGGCGAAACGGTCGGCCCGGAGGCAATCGCACGCAAATCGTCAGAGACCACGTCGGACAAAAGCAAAGCCGTGACTTTCGCGGGTGCCGCCGCCCGCAACAACCCGCCGCCTTTGAGACGCGAGAGCTGTTGGCGCACGAGGTTCATCGTCACGATGTCGGCGCCCGAGGCGAGCAAAAGCCGGTTCACCTCCGCCTTGTCTTCCAAGGACACGCCCACCACGGGCGCGGGCAAAAGCGCCGAGCCGCCGCCCGAAATCAACGCGATCACATCGCCTTTGGCATGGGACAGCGCCTCTTCGACACGGAGAGCTGCGCGCGCCCCTTCGGCATCGGGCACTGGGTGACCCGCGGCGCGGACTTCGGCGCCCTCCAAAGGCTTGGCGTTCTCGTAATTGGTGACCACGATCACGGTCTCGGCGGGCACATGTTTCATCGCCGCCTCCGCCATCGTGCGCGCGGCCTTGCCAACGGCGATGATCAGCGGATCGGTGAATTGGCGCCCTTTCAAGGCCGCCTCGACCGCATGGGCCGGATCGGCAGCTTCGACGCCTTCGAGGAAAATCTGACGCGCTTGGGCACGCATCGCTTCAAACGGGGAGGATGTGCATAACATGGTCGCAATCTTGGCATGTGCAGCATGCGGCGTCCAGCACCCTTGCCAACGGACGGACTTCGAGTCAGGTTTTCGCCAATATCCTTTTGCCGCAACAGGACTGAGCCGATGCACCCCCTGCCCCTGACCCGAGAGCTTGTCCTGATCGGCGGCGGGCACAGCCATGCGCTGATCCTGAAACGCTGGGGTATGCGGCCGCTGCCGGGTGTGCGGGTAACCGTGGTCAATCCGGGCGCCGTGGCTGCCTATTCCGGGATGCTGCCGGGGTTTGTGGCGGGGCATTATGTCCGCGAAGACTTGGAATTGGACCTGTTGCGATTGGCGCGCTTTGCGGGCGCGCGGGCGGTCTTGGGCCGGGCCACTGGGATAGACCGCGAGGCGCGGCTGATCCATGTCGAAGGCCGCCCGCCGATCCGCTATGACATCGCCTCCATCGACATCGGCATCACCTCCGCCATGCCGGATCTGACGGGCTTCGCCGAGCACGGCATCCCCGCCAAGCCGCTCGAAGCCTTTGCCAGTCGCTGGGACCAGTTTCGCAAAGAGGCCTTGGCCGGAGAGGTCGCGCCCGAAGTCGCCGTGATCGGCGGCGGGGTCGCAGGCGCCGAGCTGGCGATGGCCATGGCGCAGAACCTCAAGACGATCCCGAACACGCAGGTCTGGCTGATTGATCATGGCGAAATTCTCACAGAGATGCGCCCCGCCACGCGCCATGCGGTGATGGGCGCGCTGGCGAAGGCTGGCGTCAAATTGCGTCCACAGTCGCAGGTCGTCCAAGTCCGCGCCGATGAGGTGCTTTTTGCCGATGGCACCACTCTGTCGTCGCGCTTCACCTTGGGCGCAGCGGGGGCGCGGCCTTATGGCTGGTTGAAAGACACCGGTCTTGAGCTGACCGAGGGGTTCATCACCGTAAATGAGAGCCTGCAAAGCTCCGACCTGCGCATTTTCGCCGCTGGCGATTGCGCCCATCTGTCCCATGATCCACGCCCCAAGGCCGGAGTCTATGCCGTGCGCGAGGCGCCTGTGTTGTTCGACAACCTGCGCCGGAGCTTGAGCCAAGGCTCTTCGGCAAGGCTGCGCGCTTATCATCCGCAAAAGGACTACCTCAAACTGATCTCTCTTGGCGGCAAAGCGGCGCTGGCGGACAAATCCGGTCTGCGCCTCAAAGGGCCTTTGATGTGGCGTTGGAAAGACCACATCGACCGGACCTTCATGCGCAAACTCAAGGACTTGCCTGCCATGATGCCACCCCCCCTGCCGGACACCGTGGCTGAGGGGCTGCGCGAGGAGGTCGAGGGCAAAAAGCCGATGTGCGGGGGCTGCGGCGCCAAGGTCGGCGGCGATATTCTCCACCGAGTGTTGAGCGCGCATCCCGGCCCGAAGCGGCGTGACGTGCTGCATCTCGCGGGTGATGACGCGGCGCTTTTGACCCATGGCGACACTTGGCAGGTCGCCTCCGTCGATCACCTCCGTGCCTTTGTCGAAGACCCGGTGCTGATGACAAGGATCACCGCCACGCACGCGCTTGGCGACATCTGGGCGATGGGCGCGGCACCGCAGGCCGCTTTGGTCACCGTGACGCTCCCGAAAATGAGCGAGGCCCTGCAGGAAAGCTGGCTCACCGAGATCATGGAGACCGCCCGCGAGGTGTTCGAGGCCGAAGGCGCAGAGATCATCGGCGGGCACACCGCGATGGGGGCAGAGCTGGCGATCGGGCTCACCGTCACCGGGCTTTTGGATCAGCCGATCACGCTCAAGGGCGCGCGGGCCGGGGATCATATTTTGCTCACGAAACCCATCGGCACCGGCGTGATGCTGGCCGCTGAGATGGAGATGATGGCGAATGGCCGTGATCTGGAGCGCGCCTATAAGTTTATGGTGCAAAGCTCCGGTGAAGCGGCGCGGATTTTAAACAATGCCCATGCGATGACCGATGTCACGGGCTTTGGATTGGCTGGGCATCTTTTGGGAATATGCCGCGCCTCCGAGGTGGGCGCCGTGATCCGGATGCGCGATGTCCCGCGTCTTCCCGGTGCGCTCGCGCTTGCCGAGACCGGCCTGCGCTCGACGATTTTCCCGGCCAACCGCGTCTATGCCGCCGAATTTGAAGGACCGGAGACGCCAGAGACCGACCTATTGTTCGACCCGCAAACGGCGGGTGGGCTTTTGGCCTGCGTCTCGCCGATGCGGGCGGAGAAATGTCTGACGGCGCTCCGTGAGGCGGGCTATGAGGCGGCCATCATCGGGGAGATCACCGAAGGCCCGCCGCGATTGGTTGTCGAGGCGTAATTTCAGCGCGTTTTCAACAGGCTGACGATCCGCGCTGCGACGTCGTCTCGGGCGCCGATGCTCAGATCGCCAAGATCGAACTCCGCAATGACGTCCGGCGCATGGCGGGCGCGGGATTTTTCATAGCGCGGGTCGTAATGCTGACCCATCAGCACCTCTGCCAGCGCCGCAAACACGCCCTGTTCCGCCATTTCGCGCCAGGCTTTGACCCGCTCATGGCCCTGAAGCGGGATCAGTTGGTTCAGTCGTGCCTGCATCTTTGGGACATCCTCGGTCAGCTCGTTATAAGCCTCTGCCAGATAGCGGGCCCGCGCAGGTAGAGAGGCCGTCACGTCGATGCGAGGCGCCGCGCACATCGCCCGCCAAAGCCGCGCCGGGATCGTGACCTCGCCGATGCGCGAGCTTTCCGCCTCGACCAAAACGGGCCGCTCGGGATCGAGACGGCTCAAAACCTCTGCCAACCGACTTTCAAAGCCCTTCTGCGCCGGTTGCGTGCCCATCGGGCCAAAGATCGACCCGCGATGCTGCGCCAGATCTTCGAGATCGAGCACCTGCCCGCCCAGCGCCCGCACCCGCTGCAAAAGATCGGTCTTGGCCGTACCGGTGTTGCCGTCGAGCAAAACGAGCCGATGCGGCAAAGGCGTGTCATGTAGCATGCCGATCACCAGCCGCCGCCACGTCTTATACCCGCCGTCCAGAACCTCCACCCGCCAGCCGATCTGTCGCAGGATGATCGCGAAGGAATTCGACCTCTGCCCACCCCGCCAACAATAGACCAAGGGCCGCCAGCCGCCTTCTTTTTCGGCCAGAGGCCCCTCGATATGCGTGGCAGCATTGCGCGCCACCAAAGCGGCGCCGAGCTTGCGCGCGAGAAAGGGCGATTGCTGGGTGTAAATCGTGCCGACGCGGGCGCGTTCCGCGTCACTCAGCACCGGCAGGTTGATCGCGCCGGGGATGTGATCCTCGGCAAATTCCGAGGGCGCGCGCACGTCGATGATCGTATCGAAGCCCGCGGTCAAAACATCCGTCACGGAAGAAAAAGACATGCTCATAGGACCATTTTTAAAGCGTTTTTCATGACAGATGAAACACAGATTTCACATGACACGCGCGCACCGCTTTAGCCCGCCGCCTCAAGCGCCGCAAATGTCTGTTCTCTTGCCTCGCTCGAGCATGTTGTCGCAGCGCATCCTCCGCCGTTTGCGGGTCGGAGGCGAAGGAATAGATCAGATCAGCCGCCGCATCTGTCGCCAATTCGACCTTGCGGAGCAGACGCGCGTTGAACAGGTTTGCTGAGCCGCCATCGCGCCCGGGCGGAAAATACCCGAAGTGATCGAACAGAGACCGCGCATAGGACAGCGGGCGATCTTCGACTTCGGACAGATCGGCAACCGGCAGAGCCGCGCCATAGTGCCAGAGCCAAAAGGCCAAAGCCGCCTCTGACGCCCCGTCCTCCGGTCGGACAGACGAGGGCACGACGGCGTAGCCTTCGAGATGCGCGGCGTGCAGGCGCTCCACCCAATCGCGCATGGGCATGACGCCCGCCTCCAGAAAGACGACATGGCCCGCCATGCTGGCATCAACGCCAATATTGCGCGCGGCGCCCTCCGTCAGATTTTCATCGACATCGATGACGCGCAGCAGGTCGAGATGGTCCCTGAGAAGGGACTGAGCCGACCCACCGCCCCTATTGACGACGAGAACCTCGCAAGGCGCAGATTGCGTGCGCGCGAATTTTGACACTTCGGCCAAACAGCTGGGCAGCGCAAGATCACCTCTTCGACCCCTTCTCTATCGCAGATGGCCTGCGCCTTTTACCTTTTGTCCTGGCAAGAGCGGATCGGCATCAAAGCCCCCAAGACACGCGCCGCCTCTCACCAACGCCTCAAAAGGCGCGTTGCGACGCCCTTATCCGACACCAGTCTGAGGCCCAGATGCGCGGGCGGGCTTCCTACGGCGCAGCCGCCGCGCGCCGGGTCGCGGACGAGGTAAGGGATGGCGGCGATATGTTCGCCCGCGGCAAAAAACGCCGGGCAGCGGTCGCGGTCAATCGGCACACCGCCGTCGCCCGCATAGCAATCCTCAGTCCACTCCCAGACCGAGCCATCGAGATCGACAATGCCTTCTGCGCTGACCGAAAAACTGCCCTGCTGCATCAGGCGCCGGGGGGCGAGGCCTTCGGTGAGATAGGCCGAGGCCCAGCTCAGCTCCGGATCGGTGAAAATCGGATCGGGTTCTTCGGGCAGGACATCCTTCGCCATGAATTCCCATTCTTCCATCGTGGGCAGGCGAAACTCATGCCGGGCACGGCGATTGATCCAGTCGAGATACTGGCTCACATCGACAAAATTGAGGCTGGTGGCGGGAATAAGTGTCGGGTCTTCGCCTGCAGGTGCACGCAGCTCCAGATCACAGGCCCGGGGTAATCCCCCCGTTTTTACGGGGGCTTGGTCGTAGAATTTACGCGGCCATTCTCAGTTTCTGTGCGGGTGTCATCCCGCCGTTGCCCATGTTCGGGCGTTCATTGTTGTAGGACCAGAGCCATTCGGTGGC
>NZ_JBLWTA010000013.1:0-104618 GCF_048270365.1 Celeribacter sp. | reverse complement strand
GTGAAAATCCTCCGGCCCTCCCTGCAAAGACAGTGAGAGCAAAAGTGGACGACTTTTGCGCCGCCCGCCCCGGCAAAATACCGGCGCTACCGTGGCCTAATTTGCAACCGCCCTATACAGAGCGGTCATGCTTCGGGATGAATGTCCTTTTGACGAAGACAACTTCTACTCGGCGTAGTTCGTTGGAGGACCTCTTAATATCGTCGGTCGATCGCCGCAGATCGATCCGTGATCTGACATGCCCGGACTGCGGCGTAAATTTGAACCGTTTTTCATGAATAACACCTATTCAAGAACATTTTTCATATGTTAGGAACGGATTTCATGGACGCAATGCTCTGCAGCAAAAATTCACGCCAAGGGAACGAAATTCATGCCATCGGACCAACAGGTACTTTTTTCGGGCCCGAGAACCGTTTTTCAGGAGCGTCGCCTTCCTGAGACCGCCACCTTGGCAGGCTACAGCGCACTGATCGACGCCTACAGATTATCTGTGCCACTGCCCCGCAAACTTTCGGCAACCGGGAACCATCACCGGGTCGTTGAGGATGAGGTTTGGCGCATCCTGACGCCGCGCCACGCCCCGAGTGCAGACCTGGATGGCCACCTCACCTTCGCTCTCAAATATGAAGGGCTTGACCTTGCTGTCCTCGCGAAGCTGTTCGCGGCCACCGGGCCTGACGGCATTGTTGACATCGTGCGCAAAAAGCCGACCGGCAGCTACGCAAGGCGCATCTGGTTTCTGTTTGAATGGCTAACGGGAAGCCGACTGAATCTGCCAGATGCAGAGGGCGGTCGCTACGTGCCTGTCGTTGATCCCGACCAACAGTTCGCGACGGAAGGGGAAAACGCTCCCCGATATCGCGTTAAAAATAATCTGCCGGGAACCAGAGACTTCTGCCCGCTGGTCTTTCGCACGCAAAAGCTAGACGAGTTCATCGCGATGGACCTGGCGAGTCGAGCCCGCGCGGTCATCGCCGACGTCCCCCGGGACTTGCTCGCGCGCACGGCTGCTTTCCTTCTACTCAAAGACTCACGTTCCAGCTACGCGATCGAAGGCGAGCGTCCACCACAAGACCGAATTCAGCGTTGGGGCCGTGCGATCGGCGAGGCCGGTCGCCAGCCGCTCGACCGCGATGAACTGCTACGACTGCAACGGATCGTCATAGGTGATGCCCGGTTCATCAAGCTGGGTTTCCGCGACGAGGGCGGTTTTGTTGGCGAGCATGACCGCGAAACAAGGATGCCGCTGCCTGATCATATAAGTGCCCGGCATGAAGATCTTCCGTCCCTGACTGACGGGATGATCGCTTTTGATCACTATGCGTCTCGGCACTCTGACCCGATCGTGTCCGCTGCAATCCTCGCATTCGGTTTTGTCTACATACACCCGTTTGAAGACGGTAACGGCCGGTTGCACCGTTACCTGATCCACCATGTTCTGGCGGAACGCGGCTTCAACCCACCAGGGGTGGTCTTTCCGGTGTCCGCCGCGATCCTAGAACGCATAGATGAGTATAGAACGGTTCTTGAGAGCTATTCAGCACGACTGCTGCCGCTCATCGAGTGGGAGCCGACGGAAAAATTCAACGTTCGGGTCTTGAACGACACAGGCGATTTCTACCGCTTCTTCGACGCGACCCCACACGCAGAATTCCTCTATTCATGCGTCCAAAAGACAATCGACGAAGACCTGCCGTCCGAGACGGCATTCCTTCGAAACTACGATGCATTCCGCAGCCAGGTCGAAGCCATTGTTGATATGCCTGACCGCACCATCGATCTGTTGTTTCGCTTCCTTCAACAGAACGGAGGCGCCCTGTCGCGTCGCGCCCGAACCAATGAGTTCAAGGCATTGACCGACGACGAAACGGCGCGGATCGAGCACGTCTTTGCAGAAACAATGATTTAGATCGAGGTGTCCTTGCATGCACTTGTCACGGATTTTGATTGAGAACTTCCGGAACTTTTGAAAACTGGGCGTTGCTCTCGATGGGAACGTCGTTGTGGTTGGCGAAAACTGTCCGTCGTCAGAGTTTTTCGGAGAGCGCGAGGTTTCTCGTAGCGAGGGTCCCGGTTCGGTTTCCGTTTTAGGTTATGCGGCAGCGCTCTGATGCTGCAAGCGGCGTTTCCTGATGGTCTGCTTCTTGATCTCCTCTCTCATGGACAGGATCTGCGCGCCGCGGCCGTGGTAGACGTCGGCGGGCGTCAGGTTGCCCAGGCTCTCGTGGTAACGCCGGTTGTTGTAGTAGTCGACGAAGGCTTCGATCTGCCGCTCCAGTTTGCCAGGCAGGTAGTAATTCTCCAGCAGGATGCGGTTCTTCATGGTCTGATGCCAACGCTCGATCTTGCCCTGGGTCTGTGGATGGTGGGACGCGACGATGTAGCGGCTGTAGTCGTCGAGGATCGTGATGAGATAGAACCAGCCCCAGCCGATCACCTTGAGGTAGGTGAAGTCGGTCTGCCAGAGCTCGTTGGGCCGGGTGGTCTTGTCTCGGAACTCGTCCGCGGCGCGGATGACGACATGCGCCGGCGCGGTGATCAGATCGGCAGCCTTGAGAATGCGGTAAGCCGATGATTCCGATACGAAGTAGTGCTTCTCGTCGGTGTATTTGACCGCCAGTTCTCGTGCTGTCAGGTCCTCGTGATCCAAGGCGAACTCGACCACGCCCTCGCGGATCTCGTCTGGAATGCGGTTCCACACCGATTTCGGCTGCGGCGACCGGTCGGCCAGCGCATCGAGTCCGCCTTCGACCCAGCGGGCATACCACTGGCAATAAGTGCTGCTGGGAATGCCGATCATGGCCAAGGTCCGCTTCACCGGCAGGTGCGATGCTTCGACCGTGCGGATGATCTCGAGCTTCTCAGGCGCAGGATACCTCATTCCTCGTTGCCCCCATCCCCGATCATGCTTTTTTTCAGAAGTCGGTTCTCGAGCGTCAGTTCGGCGACCACTTCCTTGAGGGCGGCGGCCTCCGAGCGGAGTTCCTTGACCTCGGGCGCCGTCGCCTGGCGGGCCGTGTCGCCGGCCAGGCGTTTCTTGCCGGCCTCCAGAAATTCCTTGGACCAGGTGTAGTACAGGCTCTCGGCGATCCCCTCGCGGCGGCACACCGCAGTGATGCTCTCCTCGCCACGGAGACCCGCCAGCACAATGCGGATCTTCTCCTCGGCCGAGTAGTGCTTGCGAGTCTTGCGCTTGATCCCCCTGACCAGCTTGTCAGCGGAATCCTTCGATGTTCCGGGTGTCTTGTTCATCTTCGCTCCTTGGCTGCTTCGATGAACCAGAACCCTCCGTTGCTCAAACCCCTAAATCTCTCCGCAGGGTGCTGACGTCAGACAGGCGAAAACAAGGTCGGCAAGAGCAACCTGATTGAGGGGTAGATTCCGGTAGGGGGCACGACCGTATCACAAGGCCCTGAGGCCCCCTACCGAAATCTACCCCTCAATGGGCTCCCAGTTCTCCCTAATGACATTCGGTTTCGCCTCGGGTTCGCGCGATCCACGCTGCCACTGAACGGAAAGATCGGAGCGGGCATCGGCGGCCTATCCAGCCTGACCACCCACCACTGTGAACGCGTCCGAAAAATGCGGCATCCCTCGGACACTGGCTTCAGACCCGAACCGCTGTCACTCCTCAAAACGAGGAGTAGCCAGACCGCTGGAGCGATCTGGCCGATAGCTTAGGCGGCGTCTTTGGGACCCCAGGGGATGACGGCCGACCACTAGCTCATAGAGACACGCAGCAGATAGATTCCCCGTTGAACGCTGATCTGGATCAGCATGGAAGCGGCTGACCTCGGCGATACTCCTAAATTGCACCGATGCGGAGTTGCGTGGCCCTCGGAATCCTGGCCCGCGACACATGCGGTCTTCGCCTCGTCGAGGCGAGAGAATTTTCCACGTACACAAGACACTTAGGAGAACACCATGGCGAAGGGCAAAAGCCGTCGCAGCCGAGAAGACAAGAAACCGAAGCAGAAGAAGGCTGAACCGGCGCCGGCGCCGTCCTTCAGCAAGGGCCTGACGATCGACACAAAGCCGAAGGGGAAAAAGGCCTGACCCGGCTCGTCTTGCGTGATCGCCTGGGCCTGGGCGCAGAACATGCATCCAAGCGGCAAGTCGGCAAAATTGCCCACTTGCCGACAGGATTCTAGCATGAGGGCCTGGGCGCTACCTCAACTCAACCTCCGCGGCACCCGCACCTCACCCTGGAAGAGCGTCGCGCCGGTGCGCGCGGAGCTTTTCGGTATCGAAAGGCTGGAGCAACACGCCGCCAGCCTGGCGGAGGTGCAGCGTATCTGCGCCTCTTCACCGCGTGTCGCATCACTGCGCCAGCGACTGGACGACAATGCGACGGCTCTGAGGGCCACTCGCAAGGCCTGTCTCTCAGAGTTGGCGTCGGGAAAACCTATTGTCCCCGCCGCCCAATGGCTGGTGGACAATTTTCACAGGGTCGAGGCGCAGGTGCGCGACTGCCGTACGGATTTGCCGCCCAGCTACTACAAGCTTCTGCCGAAACTTGCCCAAGGGCCGTTTCACGGTTATCCGCGTGTGTTCGAATTGATCTGGGCCTATGTCGCCCATACGGACAGCCATCTCGACGCCCCCGCACTGTCCCGCTTTCTGCGCGCCTATCAGCAGGTCCAGCCCCTAACGATAGGAGAGCTCTGGGCGGTTCCGATAACGCTCCGCCTAGTCCTTCTGGAAAACCTGCGGCGGCTGGCCGACCAGATCACCTTCGGTCACAGGATGCGCCTGTCGGCGGATGCCCTTGCGGATCGGCTCCTGGAGGCCGGCCAGACCGGGATCGGGATGCCTGCAGATATTGGCGCGTCCGAGCCACTTTCTGAGATCTTTGCCGCGCAGTTGGCAAAACGGCTACGTGATTGCGACCCTGTCACAACACCGGCCATCGGCTGGCTGGAGGATCGGCTGGCAAAGCAGGGGTCGAATGTCGACCTGGCGGTCCGGCATGCACAGGAGCGTCAGGGCGCCTCGAACGTCACGGTTCGAAACGTCATCACCAGCCTGCGCACGATCGCTGAGACGGACTGGCCAGAGCTCTTTGAAAGTGTCAGCCTGGTCGATGCGAAGCTGCGGGAGCATCCGGGATTTTCGGCGATGGATTTCGCCAGCCGCAACCTCTATCGCGATGCCCTCGAGGATCTCGCTCGTCACAGTGACTACAGCGAATTGGATCTGGCCGAGCAGGTGCTGGCGACGGCGGTGGCTGCGCCGGAAGCGGATGGCGACCGGATTTCCGAGCCGGAAATCCTGCGGAGAAGCGATCCGGGCTGGCATCTCCTCGCCGAGGGTCGGGAGGCGTTCGAACGCCAGATCGGCTATCAATATAGGGGATGGCATCGCCCGCAGTTCCGGCCTGGTCTCGCAGGATACCTTGGCAGCATTCTTTGTGTCACTCTTGGGCTGCTCGCGCTGAGCGCATGGAGTCTGGTGGCTCTTTCCGGCCCATCCGCGTCATGGACCATGCTTGCGCTCTGGCTCCTCGCAGCGGTCATCCCGGCCAGCGCCGTCGCTCAACTTATCGTTGATCGCATGGCGGCCTGGGCCGTACCTGCCACGGCACTGCCGGGACTGGCGCTTGAGAGCGGCGTGCCGTCTTCGCTGCGCACGCTCGTGGTTGTGCCGACAATGCTGACAAATGGCGCAGAGCTGACCGAACAACTCGAAGGGCTGGAAGTCCATTATCTGTCCGGCGCCCAAGGAGACGTGACTTTTGCAATCCTGACCGACGGGCTGGACGCCCCCGGACAGGACATGCCGGAGGATGCGCCACTTGTCGCGTTGATCGACGTCGAGGTTGCCCGACTGAACCAGGTCTACGTCGCGGGTCCCGCCGGTGCCCGCTTTCTGCACCTGCATCGTGACCGCCGTTACAACGCCGCCGAACAGATTTGGATGGGATGGGAGCGCAAACGCGGCAAGCTGCACGAGCTCAACCGTCTGTTGCGCGGTGCCGATGATACCGACTACCGCACGGCAGAGGGTCATGTGCCAGCCGTGCCCCCCGGTGTGCGCTACGTCCTGACGCTCGATTCCGACACCCGGATGCCGCGTGACGCGGCCTTGCGGCTGATCGGCAAGATGGCGCACCCGCTGAACCAGCCGATCTTCGATACGGCCCTCAGCCGGGTCAGTGCCGGTCACGCCATTCTACAGCCGAGGATCACCCCCGCCCTGACACCGGAACGGCACGGCACGGCATTTCAGCGCGCGACCTCGGGTCCGGGCGGGATGGATCCATATGCTGCTGCTGCGTCGGACGTCTATCAGGATCTCTTCGGCGAGGGCTCCTTTACCGGCAAGGGTATCTACGACGTCGATGTCTTACAGGCGGCGATGGCCGGGCGCGTGCCCGAAAACGCCCTTCTCAGCCATGACCTGCTTGAAGGCATCTTCGCCCGGGCCGGGCTCGTCTCGGACGTGGAACTGATCGAGTCCTTCCCCGACCGACAGGACCTCGCCGCGCGGCGCATCCATCGTTGGTGTCGCGGCGACTGGCAACTGCTGCCCTGGCTTGGCCGGGAAGGCGGGCTGGGCGCGCTGGGACGGGTCAAGGTGCTGGACACACTGCGCCGCTCATTGTTGGCCCCGGCCACGCTTGTCCTGTTGACACTGGGGTGGCTTCTGCCTGGCCCGGCGGCCTTGCTGGCGACGGCTCTGGCGCTGGTCGCCATGAGCCTGCCCGCTTTCCTGCACGCAGCCCTTTCCGCCGTTCCGCATCAGCGCCGCCTTCACATGGGCAACCACCTGCGCCTGATGCAGGAAGACCTGTCGCTTGCCGTACTGCAAACCGGGCTGGCGGTCAGCTTTCTCGCCGACGCCGCCTGGCGCGCGCTCGATGCCATCGCCCGCACACTCTGGCGATTGACGGTTTCACGGCGGCATCTCCTGGAATGGACCACGGCGGCCTCGGCCTCGGCCGCTCCGCGCCCCGATCTGCGGGGATTTTCCCGTGCCATGGCGCCGGGGATCCTGCTGGGACTGTCAGCCACAGGCCTGGCCGGCTTGGCCGCCCCCGGTGCGCTCCCCCTGATCCTTCCCATTGCAGCCCTCTGGCTTGCCGCGCCGCTCATCGCCTTTCGGGTCAGTCAGCCTTCCCGCGCACAACCCGACGCCGCCCTTACCCCGCAAGACGCCCAGGAATTGCGCCTGATCGCACGCAGGACATGGCACTATTTCGAGACCTTCGTCACGCCAGAAGACAGCCATCTGCCCCCCGACAACTTTCAGGAGCAGCCACACGCGATGCTTGCGCACCGCACGTCGCCCACAAATATGGGGCTTTACCTTCTGTCGACTGTCACAGCCTGCGATCTCGGCTGGATCGGCATGCGTCAGGCGGCCAGCCGGATCGCCGCGACCCTTGGCACGATGCAAGCGCTGCCGCGGGTAAAGGGGCATTTCTACAACTGGTACGACACGCGAGACGGCAGGGTTCTCGACCCGCCCTATGTCTCGTCGGTGGACAGCGGCAATCTGGCCGGCCACCTGATCGCACTGGCCAACGCCTGCGAGGACTGGGCCGCCCATTCCGGCGCGACGCCACGTCAGAGATCTCAGGGGCTGACCGATCTTCTTGACCTGGTGGAGCGTGACGCAGAGCGGTTAAAGTCCCCGCTCAGTGACTCCCGCTCCGAGGCGATTGGATCGCTGCGCGATGGCCTGAAACAGGCTGAAGTGAACTGGCCCTTCCTGCAACGCATGGCGGCCAAGGCCGAACACGCCACTCCGCCGCCGGCGGCTATGCTCCCCCATGCGCCCCGATGGCTGTCCTTGCTTCGCGACGGCTTGGCCGAAGCCGCGACAGATACCGCGTCAACCGAGGCCGACCATGCCGCTCTGGCCGCAGAATTGCATCGGCTGGGAGTGCAGGCCCGCCGGCTCGCAGTGGACATGGATTTCGGCTTCCTGCTCGACCCCGAGCGCAAGCTGCTGTCCATTGGCTACTCGGTCCATGAGAGCAGTCTCGATCCGTCCTGCTATGACCTCCTGGCCTCAGAGGCGCGTCTGGCCAGTCTCTTCGCCGTCGCCAAACAGGATCTGCCGCTGCGCCACTGGTTCCGCCTGGGGCGGACGGTCACCGCAACCCGTGGCGGCGCCGTTCTCGTCTCCTGGGCCGGCTCGATGTTCGAATACCTGATGCCTGGACTGGTGATGCGAGAACCCGAAGGCGGTCAGCTGGGTCACACCTGTCGACTGGTCGTCGAGAAACAGATCGCCTACGGACGGGCGCAAGGCGTCCCTTGGGGCATTTCGGAATCCGGCTTCAACGCACGGGATGTGGATTTCAACTACCAGTATTCCACCTTCGGTGTTCCGGGACTTGGGCTCAAGCGCGGGCTTGCCGGGGATCTGGTGATCGCGCCCTATGCAACCGGGCTGGCGGCGATGCTGGATCCCGGTGCTGCACGGCGGAACTACGACGACCTGGAGGCCATGGGTGGCCTTGGGCTCTGTGGCTTCTATGAAGCCCTCGACTTTACCCCCGACCGTGTGCTGCCGGGTCGCCGCGTTGCCGTGGTGCAAAGCTACATGGCGCATCATCAGGGGATGACCATCGTAGCCATCGCCAACGCCCTGACCGGCGGCCTGATGCGCCAGAGGTTCCACCATGAACCGATGATCCATGCCAGCGAACTGCTGCTCCAGGAACGGCTGCCGCGCGATATCGACCGCGCCTTGCCGCCGCTTGAGGACGCCAGGTCCGGCGGTCCGACGCCGTCCGAAGCGGACCGGGGCCGCCGGATTGCCGGCCCCCCGGGCGGCCCCGCGGTCACCCATCTCATGTCGAATGGACGCTACGCGGTTATGCTGACCGCCACGGGCGGGAGTTACAGCCGCTGGGGCGATATTGCGCTCACCCGCTGGCGCGAGGACGCGACCCGGGATCCGCATGGCGCCATCCTCCACATCCGGAATCTCTCGGACGGCTCTGACCAGAGGTTCGGACCTAGCGCGCCGGATACTGCCGACGCGCAGGACGTGCAGTTCTTCGAGGATCACGCGACTTTCACCGCCCGGACAGGCCAGCTCGAAACGGTGCTGGATGTTCTCGTCTCGGGCGAGGCGGATGCGGAGGTGCGACGCCTGTCGGTGACCAATGGCGGGCGCAAGCCCCGAGAACTGGATGTAACCTCCTACGTCGAATTGACGCTAGCGGATCCGGCCGCCGAACAGGCGCACCCGGCCTTCTCGCGGATGGTCGTTCAGACCGAGTTCCTGCCCGAATACGGCGCGTTGATTGCGTGGCGCAGGCGGCGCAGCCCGGAAGAACCGGAAATCTGGGTGGCGCAGTTCTCCGTGGTCGAGGGGACGACCGTCGCGCCGCTGCAATATGACAGTGATCGCAACAGCGCTTTCGGCCGCGATCATGACCAGGCCCAGCCGCGCGCCATAACCGATCCGGCGCCTCTCGCCGGAACCACGGGCACGGTGTTGGATCCGGTTTTCGCATTGCGCAACCGGCTCCTGATCGCGCCTGGGCGCACCGCACGGATCCTGGTCTGGATGGTGGCTGCCGGCAGCCGCGAAGCGCTGATGGATCTGATCGACCGGCATCACGACCGCAGCGCCTATGACCGCGCACGGACTCTGGCCTGGACCCAGGCTCAGGTGCAACTGCGCCATCTAGGCATCTCGCCGACCGAAGCCGCCGACTTCCAACGCCTCGCCGCCCCTGTCCTCTATCATGATCGCCGTTTCCGCCTGCCGTCTGCCACCTTGGTACGAGGCGCCGGACGTCAATCCGGCCTTTGGCCGCTCGCGATTTCCGGCGATTTGCCGATCGTGGTGCTGCGCATCGACGATCCCGCCGATATCGGACAGGTTCGTGCCTTGCTACAGGCCCATGAGTACTGGCTGGGAAGGCAGCTTGCGGTCGATCTGGTGATCCTCAACGAGCACCCGGCCTCCTATGTCAAGGATCTGCAGACCGCCATCGACATCGCCTTGCGCAGCAGCCATTCCCGTCCCGGCGACGACACGCGACCGGCCCGGGGCGCCGTGTTTGCGCTGCGCTCCGACCTGATCGCACCAGATACGCGGGCGCTTCTCCTGGCTGCAGCGCGGGTTGTGATGCTGGCCCGGCGCGGCATGATCGGCGAACAGCTCGACGCCCTTCTTGCCGATCCTGTTACGGCTGACACCATGATCGCAGACACGCGACAGATTGGCCCCGCCCCGCAACCCGCCAATGCGCTCCGACTGCGCGCGAACAGACGTGACAGAACCGCCCCGCAGCGGGATGAGGCCAGGCCGCTATCCGACCGCCCGCACCTCGAGTTCTACAATGGCACAGGCGGGTTCGACCGGGAGGGACGAGAATATGTCATCCGCCTTGGCCCACCAGACAGTACGCCTGCCCCATGGATCAACGTGATCGCCAATCCGGACTTCGGATTCCAGGTGTCGGCAAGCGGCAGCGGTTTTACTTGGGCCGAGAACAGCCGCGACAACCAGCTAACGCCTTGGTCCAATGATGCTGTGGCAGACCCTCCGGGCGAGGCAATCTATATCCGAGACGACGACAGCGGCGTGTTGTTTTCACCGACTGCGCACCCTCTGTCGCCTTCTGCAGGGGCCGGTCCGCACATCGTACGCCACGGCTTCGGCTACAGCCGGTTCGAGCATCGGGCGAATGGCATCGACTGCGAATTGGTACAGTTCGTGCCGCGCGCCGACCCGGTCAGGGTCTCGCGGCTGTTCCTGCGCAATACCGGGACGCACCCCCGGAGGTTGAGCGCCGTCACCTATAGCGAGCCCGTCATGGGTCAATCGCGCGCCGCCTCGGCCCCGTTCCTCGTGACCTCGCACGAGCCGGAAACCGGCGCGCTTCTCGTCCAGAATCCATGGAACACTACCTTTCCCGGCCGGGTGATGTTCGCGGCGCTCAACGCGCCTTCCGGTCCGGCCGAGGCCTGGACAGGAGATCGCACCGAATTTCTGGGCTCGGGCGGCAGCCATGCCGATCCCGCCGCACTACGCCGGGGCGCAGTCATGTCGGGGCGGGTCGGAGCGGGGCTCGATCCCTGCCTCGCGATGATGAAGACCCTGACCCTGGCCCCTGGCGAGAGCATTGAGCTCGTCCATCTTCTCGGCCAATGCGCAGACGCGGCGGCGGTCGTCCCGCTTCTGAAAAGGCTGCGGTCCGCCGATATGCAGGCCGAACTGGCCGCGGTACAGACCTATTGGGACGACACGCTGGGCGATCTCCGGATCGAGACGCCGGACCGGGCGATGGATATCATGGTCAACGGCTGGTTGCCCTATCAGGCGCTCGCCTGCCGGATCGAGGCGCGCGCGGCCTTCTACCAGGCAAGCGGCGCCTACGGGTTCCGCGACCAGCTGCAGGACAACATGGCCTTCATGCTGACGCGCCCCGACCGCACCCGCGCGCATCTGCTGCGGGTCGCCGCCCGCCAGTTCCCGGAAGGCGACGTGCAGCACTGGTGGCTGCCGCATTCCGGCCAGGGGGTACGGACGCGCATTTCCGACGATTGCGTTTGGCTCGGCCATGCTGTCGCCGCCTATGTGACGAGTACGGGCGACAGGGCGATACTGGACGAACAGGTGCCCTTCCTCGAAGGGCATCGCCTCGGAGAGACCGAGCACGACGCGTTCTTCCTGCCCGACGATGCGGGCCACGGTGCGGCGCTGTTCGATCATTGCGCCCTGGGGCTGGACCGCGCACTCAGCCTGACCGGGGAGCACGGTCTGCCGCTGATCGGCAGCGGCGACTGGAACGACGGGATGAACCGCGTCGGCGCCGCCGGCCGCGGCGAAAGCGTCTGGCTGGGCTGGCTGCTGCTGCAGACGCTCGGCGCCTTCGTGCCGCTTGCGGAAAAGCGCGATCCGGCCCGGGCACGGCGCTGGCGCGAGCAGGCCGAAACGCTGCGCCTCTCCATGGAGACCCATACCTGGGATGGGGACTGGTACCGCCGCGCAACCTTCGATGACGGAACATGGCTGGGAGCGGCCGGCTCCCCGGCCTGTTGCATCGACTCGATCCCGCAAAGCTGGGCGGTGCTGTCCGGACAGGCAGATCCCGATCGCGCGCGGCGCGCGATGGAGTCCGTCGACAGCCTTCTGGTCGATCGCGAAAACGATCTGGCGCGGCTGTTCACGCCGCCCTTCGGGATCGGTCCCGACTCGGGCTCGCAGGATCCGGGCTACATCGCCGGCTATCCGCCGGGGCTGCGCGAGAATGGCGGGCAATACAGCCATGCCGCGATGTGGGCCATTCTGGCCTGGGCGCGACTGGGGGATGGAGCGCGCGCTGCGGAGCTCTTCGCGATGCTCAATCCGATCAATCACGCCCGGTCGCCTGAGGACGTACAGCGCTACAGGACGGAACCTTATGCGGTCGCCGCCGATGTCTATTCCGTTGCCCCGCATATCGGACGCGGCGGCTGGAGCTGGTACACGGGCGCGGCCGCCTGGATGCACCGTGCGGCCATCGAAGGCATCCTCGGCGTGACCCGGGACGGAGACCGTCTGCGGATCGCCCCCACCATACCACCCGACTGGCCGGGATTTTCCATGACGCTGAGGGTGGCGTGCACGTCGTGCAGGATCCGGATCGAGAGAGCGGATTATCCGAGAGCCACGCTGGATGGCCACCCCATCACGGCCGGGCCGGTGGTGTTCCTGCCCCTCGACGGCGGGTCTCACGACCTGAACCTGACTCTCGGCCCCCTTGTGTCGACCGAGACGTCAGCCGAAATCGACAGTTCTGTGCTCCCGATCCCGCCGGATTGACCGCCTGTCTAACCGACGCCACTCAAGCGACCCGACTCCGGGTGACCGCATTGCAGCCGAAAGGCACCTAACGTGACCACGCTGACGACCTATCACAAGACCGAATACCGCTACGGCGAACCCGTTCTGCTTGGACCTCATCGGATGATGCTGCGCCCGCGCGAAGCCCGGGACCTGCGGCTGGTGTCGCATGAGATCACCCTCACGCCCCATGCCGATATCACCTGGGCCCATGACGTTGCGGGCAATGCGGTCGCCACGGCACAGTTTAATCAGCCGAGCGACCATCTGATCATCGAAAGCCGTGCCACGGTCGATCTGACCGCCGCGGTCTGGCCGGTATTCGCCATAGCGGCGGAGGCGATCAGCTTTCCCTTCCTCTATTCAGGCGACGACTGGGCCGACCTCGGCGCCCTGACGGCGCCACAATATCCCGACCCTGACGGCAGGTTTTCCAGCTGGGTCGAGGCCTTCATCCTTAAGCGCCCCACGGATACGTTGTCTCTGCTCAAGGATATCGCCAACGGGGTGTCGACGCAGATCGCATATCAGGGGCGAGAGATGGAAGGGACACAGTCGCCGCTGGAAACACTTTCCCGCGGTTGGGGCTCATGCCGTGACTTTGCGGTGTTGTTTGCCGAAGCCGCGCGCACGCTCAGTTTCGGTGCCCGCATCGTTTCCGGCTATCTCTTCGATCCCGAAATGCGCCTTGTCGGGTCCGAGGGGGCGGGGTCCACCCATGCCTGGGCCGAAGTCTTCATTCCCGGTGCCGGCTGGGTCGCGTTCGACCCTACAAACCGGAGCGTCGGATCAAAGAACCTCATTCCCGTGGCGGTCGCCCGTGGCATTCATCAGGTCGTCCCGGTCACCGGGAGCTTCACGGGGCGGGGAAACACCCAGCGATGCATGACCGTCGAGGTGCGCCACGCGGTCATCGAATACTGATCACCGCCCCCCCGGTCCGCAGCGACCAATCAAGGAGCGCCCTGCGTCGGTTTTCGGGGTAGAGTGAGAACGAAAGACCACATATTGCGCGACGTCAGGACCTCTCCGCCGTCAATGCAATGGAGACTCCGGAATGACACACCTGCCCACCTACGAGCCTTATCTTGCGCTCGCGCTTCTTCTGGTTCTCTTCGCGGGCTTCCTTTACGAGCGGTTCGCCCCCGAGGTGACGGCCGCAGCGGTCGCGGCGTTGTTTGTCGTTTTTGGACTGGTGCCTCAAGACACTGTTCTGTCGGTTTTTTCGAATCCCGCGCCGATTACCATCGCCGCAATGTTTATCCTCAGCGGCGCCCTCGTACGCACCGGGTTACTCGATGTACTGGCAAACCGGGTCGTAGCCGCCGCCGGCCAGCGCCCCATTGCGGCAACGGGCGTGTTTCTGGCTTCGACCCTCGTGGCCTCGGCACTCATGAACAACACACCGGTCGTGCTGGTGCTGATCCCGGTCGCCATACGACTGGCCCAAAGTCTGGGCCTCGCAGCGACACGTCTGTTGATCCCGCTCTCTTACATGGCGGTGCTCGGCGGGACTTGCACGCTGATCGGAACCTCGACCAATCTGCTGGTAGATGGCGTTGCGAGAGAGATCGGGCTGACGCCCTTCTCGATTCTGGAAATCACACCGGTCGGTCTGGTGGCCGCGGCTACCGGCGGATTGACCCTGCTGCTACTCGGACCGCTTCTGCTTCCCAACCGCAAGGATCAGACGGATCTGGGTGCGGCAGGTGAGGCGGATTTCCTGACCGAGTTGCGCCCAAAGGATGATTTCTGGGGGCTGGGTCACGCCTTGGGGGATATCGATGATCTGACCCGCCCGGGTGTGACGGTAGTCGGAATACGTTCCGGTGCAGAGGTTAGGCGTGACGACGTGCTCGATCACATCCTTGCCGCTGGTGACCGGCTGATCGCGGTTATCCGCACCTCCGAACTGCTGACGTTGAGAAACAGGAAAGGATGGGATGTCGGACTGCGTCAGGGGCCGACAGCCGGGGATAGTGCCGAAACAACAGTCGCGGAGGCGATCGTCACGCTCTCGCATCGCAGCCGCGGTGTACGGATCGCGCAGCTGACCATCGGGTTCAGGTATGGCATGCGTGTCCTGGGGGCACATCGTCATGGGGAAAGCCTCGGCCCCGACCTCTCGACCACGCTCCTCAGACCTGCGGACAAACTGCTATTGGAGGGAACCGACGAAAGCTACGAGCGCCTGATCGAGGCCGGGGACCTGGCTGGCGTCACGATGGCCGGAGGGCGCCCCTTTCGACGCGGCAAGGCCCCGCTCGCGCTTGCGGCACTGTTTGCGGTGGTGGCCCTGGCCGCCATCGGTGTGGCGGACATCAGCCTTGTTTCCCTCGTCGCCGTGGCCTTCATCCTCGTCCTGCGCTGCATCGACAACGATGAGGCCTGGAGTTCCATCGACGCGGGCGTGCTCGTTCTGATCTGCTCGATGCTGGTGGTCGGTGCGGGGCTGCAGCACTCGGGCGCGATTGCCTTGATCGTCGGTGCCATTGCCCCGCCGCTTGCGGACATGCCCCCGATCATCGCCCTGGCCGCGGTCTATCTGCTCGCTTCGACCTTGACGGAGGCGGTCACCAACAGTGCGGTCGCGGTCGTCGTGACCCCTCTGGCGATCGGACTGGCGGTCCAGATCGGGGTTGATCCGCGCCCCTTCGTTGTCGCAGTCATGTTCGGAGCGAGCGCAAGCTTCGCGACCCCGATCGGCTATCAGACCAACACACTGGTCTATGGTGCGGGCAACTACAAGTTCACGGACTTCATTAAGATCGGCCTTCCAATGAACATCATCGTGGGAGCCGCCGCAGTTCTGACAATTCCGGTGTTCTTTCCTTTCTGAGACAAGTGATGAAGGCGCCATCTTGGATGGTCCCAGAAGAGTCAAGAGCTATAGCAAGAAACCTTCGCTCGGAAGCGGAGTGCCGCAATGGAGTCAGAGATGTTCTTTCGGTACATCGTCGATGGCCCGCGCAGGCCCATTGTCCTGATCCACGAGCTTGGTCATTGACCTGCCCCATCCTCTTCGATCAGCCGTGCCAGATCACCAAGCGTGCGCTCGATGAGTTCCTGTCGCCGGGCATCACTGGCTTCGGCGGTTTCCGAGTAGCGCCGTATCAGATACTGCGCTTTGAGCGCTGCCTCGTGCCAGTTGGCGGCAGGTTGGGCGAGGAGCTGTACTTCAAGTTCCTCCTGCCGCAAACGGAGCGCTCTTTGATCGGCTTCGAAATCCTTCAGGGAGTGTCGCCGGATATCCGCGGCGATCCGGCCTTCGGCGCTTCGCCTTGTATCGAGGTCAACCGGATCGTCGGTCATCGCTATTGTCTCCCTGGCATCATCGTTCGACCAACGCTTCGGCCCCTGCACGGGCAGGGCCAGCCCCTGCACCTGACGTTTCTCCTTCCATTGCCCTCAAGTATCCGAAGAGATCGCTGTCGGTCGTGAGAACAAGTGTCGTTCCGCCCGCGATCATATCCTTGTAAGCCTGCATGGTTCGCGTGAACGCGTAGAATTCAGCGGCCTCGGGAGTGATGTTGTAGGCTCTTGCATAGATGTCCGCCGCCGAGGCATCTGCCAGGCCCCGGATTTCTTCCACCTCCCGGTAGGCTTCAGATTGGATCTTGTTCAGGTCGCGCACGCGGTTGCCGCGGATACGCGCGGCTTCGCCATTGCCTTCGGACAGGAAACGCTCGGCGATCTGACGTCGCTCCGAGATCATGCGATCATAGATCTTCGGACGCACGCTTTCGTTGTAGTTGATCCGCTTGAAGCGGATATCGAGGAGTTCTATCCCGAAGACACGGACCTTCTCTGCGGCAGCCGCGAAGATCTCCTGCTCCACCATTGCCCGCCCCTTCTGAATGGGAACCAGCGCACCGATGTCTTGCGCGCGTTCTTCATCTGTCAGCAGCGTGTCCCGCAGCGGCACCCTGCCTTTCGTTGTTCGAATGATCTCGATCAGCTCGTGCTTGGCGACGGCATTGCGGGTCTCGCTGCCCAGAATGTCGTCGAGCCGCGATTGCGCGCTGCGCTCGTCGCGCAGGCGCAGGAAATACTGCAACGGATCTGTAATTTTCCAACGGGCGAACAAGTCCACGGAAATATAGAGCTTATCCTTGGTTGGCATGTCCGAAGGGTTGCCGTCCCACTCGAGAACCCGGCGATCGATCCGATTGACCTCCTGAATAAAGGGGAGTTTCAGCTTGAGGCCGGCTGTCGTGGTCGGTTCTCCAACGGGTTTGCCGAATTGCGTTATGATCGCCTGTTCGACCTCGCCAACCGTGTAGAAGGCGCCCGGGACGGTCACGACAACCGCAACGGCGAGACCTGCAAGAACTCCAGATTTCAATTTCACGGTTGATCCTCCCGGGCCCGGTCGAGCGTCAGAAGCGGCAGAATGCTCGCGGTCGAGCCATCGACGATGATCTTCGATCCGATCCCTGGCAGCACGTCTTGCAGGGTCTCGATATAGATGCGCCGTCTCGTGACTTCGGGCGCCTTCACGTATTCGGTCAGAAGCGCGGTGAACCGTGCGGCGTCGCCTTCAGCCTCGTTTATGCGTTTCAGGCGATAGCCATCGGCCTCCCGGATGCGCTGGTCTTTCTCGCCCTCGGCCAGTGGAATGACTTTGTTGTACTCGCGACGCGCTTCGTTGATCAGGCGCTCCTTCTCCTGCTGGGCCTGATTGACCTCATTGAAGGAGGCCTGAACCGGTTCGGGCGGGTTGATGTTCTTGAGCTGCACCTGATCGATGCTGATCCCCATCGCATACTTGGTCGTCAGCGCCTGCATCTTCAGAAGAGCTTCGCTTTCGATCTCCTGTCGGCCTATGGTGATGACCTCGTCGACCGTGCGGTCGCCGACCACCTCACGCATAACAGACTCGGAAACATAACGAAGCGTCGCGCCCGGCTGACGCACCTCGAAGAGGAATTTCAGCGGCTCCGAAATCCGGTATTGCACCACCCACTCCACGAGAGCGGCGTTCAGATCGCCGGTTACCATCTCGGTTTCGCGGCGGCCATCGACCGGACTTTGAAACGGATCACTCGCGCCCGGCGTTGTGAAGCCGAATTCCTGTTTCAGCTGACGCTTCACGGGAACCAGCGTCGCCAAATCGATCCCAAGCGGAAATTTGAAATGAAGCCCCGGCGGAACCTCAGCGGTGTATTTTCCAAATCGCTGGACGACTGCGACGGAGTCGCTTGGAACGGTATAGTAGGACGACCAGGCTACAACTGCGAAAAAAGCAACGGCCCCCACCACCGCGATGCTCGTGGCGGGCGGCAGCCCACCTGGCAACAGGCCACCCAAGCGCTCGCGACCATGGCGAAGAATGGCATCGATCTCTGGTGGAGCACGCTTCTGTCGGGTGTTCCAAGGCCCTTGATCTTCCGGGCCGTCATCATGAACAGGCATGTTGTTTTCCTCTTTTTCTACCACAGCCAACTCAGGGGAGACCGGGAGCCGAAGTGTCGGCGTGCATACTACGGCGCGCGGCTCAATTTGACCGCGGCGGCATTCCTTCGTTCTCCGCAGCCTGAATCGCAGACTTGTCCTGCGGAGTTCTAGCTTCCCGGATGGGTGTCACGGTATCAGAGCCGACCTCAGACGAACGTTTGCCTGAGTAGAGATGCCGAAGCTGCATTTCAGAGACACCGTCGGCCTGCATAACCAGCTGCACCATCGGGTCGGCCAACATCTCTTCGAGGAAGAACTCCGTGAGTTCTTTCCCGGTAAGTTCGTCTTTTGCCTGGGCCGCATCGAGGTCGGCCAGAGAAACCATCAACGTCCTTGACAGCCCAGGATGTGAAGTTCGCGGACGCAGATTTACCAGAACCGAGGCCTTCCAGGCATCGGGGTTGCGGTCATCGGGCGGCGCACTCAGCTCGGTTTCGATGTCATAGGTTCCGGCCGGCAGCATTTCGTCAAAGCCCGGGACCTTGAACGGTCTCGAAAAGACCGCAACGCTCTTTAGTTTGGGGTATTCCATCTGCGTCCTCCTTTTTCAGTCAATACGGTGATCTCATTTTCTGCCAGCGGCCTCCCTTTCATTGGAAGAACTACTGATCCAGAGCCTTGCCTCAGAAAGGATCAGAGCCGTACTCGTCGGATGGCCGAATCTCCGAGGCTTCGTCGAGATAGCGGAAGAGCGTTTCGCAGAAGGTGCGCCGAACCGAATGGCAGAGCTTCGAACGGCGCAAAATCGATTCCCCCCGATTTTGGGCGCTCCTGAACGGAAACTCGGGGGCCTAGCACAGATATGGGGATTGGCACCCTAATTTACGATGGCCGGCCACTTAGATTGAGGCCCGATCAGGTCACTTGATCGGTCCAGACCCGGAACTCCAGCAGCGTGTTCGGTCCGAAGGTCTGCGTCAAAGGTACATCGGCTGCATCCCGGTCGCGCGCTATCAGGATCCTCGCGGTGCGCCGCGTGTTGTTGCGCGGATCGAAGACCCACCAGCGACCATCGAGAAAGACTTCCATCCACGCGGCAAAATCCCCCGGCGGATGCGGCATAGGTTCACCGATGTCGCTCAGATATCCGGTGCGGTAGCGGGCCGGGATGTTCATGCAACGACACAGCGCGATGGCGAGATGGGCAAAGTCGCGGCAGACACCCTGCCTCTCGGCGAGGGTCTGCGACGCGGTGCGGGTCGCCTTCGCCTGCATATAGTCGAAACGGACATGCCCATGCACGAAATCGCAGATCGCCTGGACGCGTGACCATCCGGGGTCCGTGGTCTCGAAAAGGCGCCACGCCTCCTCCGACAGAAGGTCGGTGTTGCAATACCGGCTGCCCTGCAAAAACACGAGCGTCTCGAAAGGAAGATCCTGAACCGCGTGCTGCCGCGCGCCGGGCATCGTGGGATCAGGCTGGCCCGTGTCGCGGAAGATGCCATCCTGCGCAAGCACGGGGAAGGCGAATGACGCGATCACACCGGCCATAGCTGCCGTAGTCGCAATCAGGCTCGCCAGAGGTTGCCTCATCGCCGCTTTCTCCTTGACGGACCAGAGTCCGCGGGTTGCCGCGGGTCTTCGATAACCCTAGCGTCAGCGTTCCGGTCAACCGTCGAGCGGGCAGTGGCGGGGAGCCTCTGGAGTTCGATCTCGATGGCATGCCTTCGTTCTCGGCCACCTGGATCGAGAAGTCCTGTGGGACTGTCGGATGAGTACTAACGGTCATCGGGGCGACAATTTGTGCAAGGCCGCAGCGGCAAGAGCATGTTCCTTCTGGTGGTAGTCGCCGCGGAACTTGCCGTCGACCTGCACTTCCCAGATGCCGTTTCTTTCGCTCACCTGAACCCCACTGCGCTGCGTCGGCCGGTTCATGGAAGAATCTTGTGCTCCTCTGCTTTTCGGCGGCACGGGTTTCATGTCGGTCATTTCCGGCTCCTTCGCCTTTGGCACGCGCGCTTCTCCGAGGAGCATCACGGCGCGAATGAATTCTGCCGCGTAGTCGTCGGTTTCGCGGTGGTCGTGTTCGTGCCTGGCCATACTCATCGGCTCGACGAAGCGTTCTCGAAGGTGGTCCACGAAACGCGGCTCGGTACGGGCCATGTAGGCGATCAGAGCTTGCAAGATCCGTTCATGAGCCAGCACACGCCGTTCGAGGTCGGTGGTCTCGGGTGAAGCTATCGGCATGGCGCGGTTCATCCTTCATCGACCGCGCTTTCCGGGCGCTCCGGCAACGAGTCAACATCAAGGGCTGCGAGGCAGGCCTGCGCGATATCGCGGTTCGGAGCATCTGTTCCGGGCACCGTCGCCCAGCCCGCCTCCATAAGGGCATCGCGCCGCTGATAGGTCGAGGCGGCCCGGATCGTTTCAAGCTTTTCGGCCCTTGCTGGGTCAGACTGTGCCATCTCAAGGCAGACCGGCACCATGGAAGCGACGACATCGTCTTGGGACATCGCCATTGCCCTTTCGTTCGCGGTTCCGCCGGTCACCCAGCCGCCCCAGGTAAAACCGACCACGCCGACGAAAACCGCACCGATCACGGCACCATAGATGCCGGGTTTGAGCCATTCGGGAGTATTCATTTCAAGTCCTCCTGCGGAGAAGGCGCCGCCTCGCCGTGATTGTTCTTCTCAGTCGCGGCCCGATCCCGGCTCAGCGCCTCTTTCAGGTCTCTGTCGGAAATCGCCCGTAACTCTGTGCGTCCCGCATGACCGCCCCTTCCGCGCACCGTCAGGTAGGTCGCCGTCCGGCGATACGCCTCGAAACTCAGCCCCTGAAGAAGCTCCTCTTCGACGAGAACTTCGTAATCGCCCGCGGGCAGATCGCCCGGGTATCCCGGCAAGGTGAACGGGTTCGAAAACGTCACCGTCGATCTGGTCGACCGCATGTTCATCTCTGGTCTCCGCGATGTTGGTAGATCCGTCGCTCACCACTGTTGACGGCCCCTTGGAGTCCGGGACGGACCAGTCGAACGATTGAGTGTCTTGTACCTCGGGATCGTCCGACTGGTGCTGACGCATGTTAGTCTTGGGCACCGAACCGGCTACCTTCCCGAGTGGGCAGTCGTCCGCACTGACCTGTGTAAGGGCGGGGAGACCGCCCTGCGCGTATCCTTTGGGAAACGGGGGCGATCTGCGTTCCTGCAAACCTTGAAAGGATTGGCAATGGCCGACCCCAATGTTCTCAACCCGCACCCGCCCGAGTTCGATCGGTTTCTCTATGCGTCGGTCGGCGAGGACCGGAACGGCTATGCCGTGACTGTGCTCTCCACGCTCGCGCGGCTTGGCCTCGATCCATGGAATGAAACAGCTGAACTGGTCACGCTGGGGCGCGACGCCGCGCGGGCACGCTTGGGAACGCTTCTTGCCCGATTTCGGGACGTTCCTGCGCTCGCAAGCGATCACCGCAAGGTCGCACGAGACCTGAGCCAGCTGCTTCCCGAAGGCCGGGCGTCAGGTAGCCTGAAGCGAGCTGCCCCGACGGTGACCGGCGACCGCCCGGGGACAAGCGGAGCGATCTGGGCGGTGCTGACGATCATCTTTGTACTGTTTCAGATGTTCATGGTCGGCGGGTTGGGGTCAAGCGAATGACCTCACGAACCACAACCTTGGGCAGACCGGCACATGCGGCACACAAGTCCGGCACGCTATCGCCTCGCGAACAGGGCGTTCTTTGGGACATGGAGGAACAGTTCTGGACAAGTGGCGCCGATAACGCGCGGGCAACGACTGCGTCCAACGCCGTCATGGTCTTCCCCTATCCCCCCGGCATCCTCCAGGGTGACCTTATTTGGAACCATCTTCGGCAGAGGACTGGCTGGCGCTCCGTTGTCATGGCCGAACGGCGCGTAATGCGGTGTCATGACATCGCCATTCTCACCTATCGCGTCTCGGCAGAAAAACCCGATGTGCCGACCTACAAGGCCCTCTGTGCCTCGACCTACCTCAACGATGACGACAGATGGCTGAGAATTTCCCACCAGCAAACTGCGATGATGGAACGCCGACAAGGCAATCGACCGACCACAGACGTCGGGACTAACCTGCCTCAGTGCGGCGAGGGCTGACATTGGTTAGGTTAGAAATGCCCGCCGAATGTGTGGTGGGTTTTTTCCGAGTACCAGAGAAGCGTGTGGACGTGCCAATCCCCAAAGGGCTGGCATGTCGGCGCGCTTCTTCTTCTCGGAGTGTCCAGGAAAGGACAATCCCAATGACTCCCGAACAGACCAAGACTGCCGAGAAGATGACCTCCGTGAAGGCCGCGTGGGACAAGGCGCCCTCCGGCCCGAAGAAGGACGCTGCACTGAAGCATTACAAGGCAGCCGAGAAGGCCAACACCGCGAAGAACGACGCCGAGACCAACAAGGAACTCGATGCGGCGACCCACGCCCTCGCTTAACCTCCGGCGTCTGATGTGATCACCGGGGCCGCCTGCCGAGCAAGAGAGGGCGGCCCTCTCATTTCAGGAGCGGCCCGGTCTGATCCAGATATGCCGGATCGAACTCGGCAAATTCCACCAGCCCGCCATAGTCGTGAAACGTCACGCGGCCGTCCCGAAAGGTCACCAAACCACTCTCGCGAAGCTGCCGTAGGACGCGGTTCACATGGACCGCGCTCAACCCCAGCGTATCGGCGAGATGGTATTGCGTCAGAGGGCAGTCGAATCCTTCCTTGCTGCCTATTCCAACCAGCGCAAGCCTCGATCCCAGTTCGAGCAGGAAATGCGCCATTCGGGCGTCCGCATCACGTCGACCGATCCCGACGAGATGCTCCACGACCATCGCCTCATCACGCGACGCCGCCCAGAGGATGGCCGTCGCAAGACGCGGCGTCCGTGCGAAGGTATCGAGAAGATCGCTCGCCAGCACTTCGGCGGCCACGATGTCCACTATAGGTTCGAAGCTGTGATCCGACGTGCGCAACAGGACGCTGCGCAATCCCAGAAAATCCCCCGGCACCTGGAAATCGACGATCTGCCGGGTCCCGTCGGCCTGCAGCTTGTAGGAGCAGACCCAACCCGACGACAGAATGTATGCGGCCTGGGCCGATTGGCCCTGATGCACCATATCACGCCCCGAGACGAAGGAGCGGCGACGCTGGTGCAGTCGTTCAAGGACGGCCAGTTCGACCTCCGACAGAGCGACGAAGGCCGAGAGCTTGCGGGTCAAAGGGCTGTGTTCGGCTGATGTCATGGAGGCTCCTCGCGTGTCGTGACCCAGGAGCGGAAATCGGACCGGACACTGCTCTGGATCAGTCCAGCATAGAGCACTTCCTGCGAGAAGTACGGATGTATCTGAACCTCGCCTTCCACGGGGATCAGGATGCCAAGGAAGGTAACTCAGATGCCCACAGTGAGCGAACATGCAGGCCAGGCCGCCCTGTCAATCTGCGAGGCGCTCCTGCTTGCCTTGAACGATCGCGGACTGCTGCCGGAGCACGAGATCGTGGGGGTTCTTCGCGACGCCGCAGCGACCCATGAAAATGCCGTTGGCACCGAACTCGAAATGGAAATGCACCGGGCCGTCGCCGAAATGATCAATTCGATCATAGCTGGCGGGAACTCCTTTCGACGCCCGTGATGCAATACCGCGGCGGTCTGATCCGCAATCTCGAAGAATAGCCCCACCAGGTTGTCGCCGCCTTGCGCGCAGCGAAGCCGGGCATTCGAACAAGGCACTTACGCCCGACAATCCTCGACAAGGAGCACGTCGATGTCATTCACTCCCCTCCACGACCGGGTCCTAGTTCGCCGCATTGAAGGCGACGAGACGACCAAGGGCGGCCTCATCATTCCAGATACCGCCAAGGAGAAGCCTCAAGAAGGCGAAGTTGTCTCCGTCGGCGCTGGGGGAAGGCGCAAGGACGGCGAACGCATCCCGATGGACGTCAAAGCCGGCGACCGGATCCTGTTCGGAAAATGGTCCGGCTCAGAGATCAAACTCGATGGCGAAGACCTTCTGATCATGAAGGAGGGCGACATTCTCGGCGTGATCGCCTGAGCCCGAAACCTTTCCGTCAACCCCAGTCTCAGGAACTCACACCCATGTCCGCCAAGGAAGTTCGATTCAGTACCGACGCCCGCGACCGAATGCTGAAAGGCATCAACACGCTGGCAAATGCCGTCAAGATCACCCTCGGCCCCAAGGGCCGAAACGTCATTCTCGATAAATCCTGGGGTGCGCCGCGCATCACCAAGGACGGTGTGACCGTCGCCAAGGAGATCGAGCTTTCGGACCATTTCGAGAACATGGGCGCCCAGATGGTCAAGGAGGTCGCGCAGCGCACGAACGACGAGGCCGGCGACGGAACCACCACGGCAACCGTACTCGCCCATGCGATTGTCCGGGAAGGCATGAAGTCGGTTGCGGCCGGCATGAACCCGATGGATCTCAAACGCGGAATCGACAGGGCGGTGGCCGCAGTCGTGGCCGAGATCAAGACCATGTCCCGACCTGTGGGCGATAGCGACGAGATTGCCAAGGTCGGCGCCATTTCGGCCAATGGCGAAGTCGAGATCGGTCGGCAGATCGCCGACGCGATGGCCAAGGTCGGCAAGGAAGGCGTGATCACCGTCGAGGAAAATAAAGGGTTGGAGACCGAGACCGAAGTGGTCGAAGGCATGCAGTTCGACCGCGGCTATTTGAGTCCCTACTTCATCACGAACGCCCAGAAGATGGTCGTCGAGCTGGATGACTGCGTCGTCCTGCTTCACGAGAAGAAGTTGACCTCGCTCGCCTCAATGGTGCCGTTGCTGGAGGCCGTGATCCAGGCCGAGAAGCAACTGCTGATCGTGGCCGAGGATATCGAAGGCGAGGCGCTGGCGACGCTGGTCGTCAACAAGCTGCGCGGCGGATTGAAGGTGGCGGCCGTCAAGGCACCGGGCTTCGGGGATCACCGCAAGGCGATGATGGAAGACATCGCCGTGCTGACGGGCGGTCAGGTGATTTCCGTGGAAATGGGCACCAAGCTGGAGAATGTCACCATGGACATGCTCGGGTCCGCCAGAAAGGTCACGATCACAAAGGATGACACGACGATCATCGACGGTGCCGGCGACAAGGATGCGATCGCGGCGCGCGTCACACAGATTCGCGCGCAGATCGAGGAAACCACTTCGGACTACGACAAGGAGAAGCTGCAGGAACGGCTGGCCAAGCTTGCCGGAGGAATCGCCGTGATCCGGGTCGGCGGGGCAACCGAGATCGAGGTGAAAGAGCGCAAGGACCGCGTCGACGATGCGCTCAATGCTACTCGCGCTGCGGTTCAGGAAGGTGTCGTGCCCGGTGGCGGCGTGGCCCTGGTTCACGCTGGCAAGGTGCTGGCGACGCTGACGGGCGAGAACGGCGACCAAGATGCCGGGATCAAGATCGTCCGCCGCGCGATCCAGGCACCGCTGCGCCAGATTGCCGAAAATGCCGGGGTCGACGGATCGGTCATTGTTGGCAAGGTCATCGAGAACGACAGCCGGAGCTTCGGTTTCGACGCGCAGGCCGAGGAGTACGTCGACATGCTGAAGGCCGGTGTCATTGATCCGACGAAAGTCGTCCGGTTCGCACTCGAAAACGCCGCATCGATCGCTGGGCTATTGATCACGACCGAAGCGATGGTCGCGCAAAAGCCTGAGAAAGCAGGGGCCGGTACCGAAATGTCCGACATGGGTGTTATGGGCGGGATGATGTGAGCGCCCACTTCTAACGGGCAGGGCCCGTGGGGCGCCAAATCGCAATCTGACGAAGACCAAAGACGAGAACGGCATCAGAAACAGAAATATGGATCAGGAGGATCTAACGTGTCAAAAGGTGACAAGAAGCGCGGTAATAGAGAAGCGAAGAAGCCCAAAAAGGTGAAGGAAAAGGTCGTCGCAGCAACCGACTTAACAAAGGGCAAACCTTTGACCAGTCTTGGCGAGCACAAGAAGAAATAATCGCTTGTGGACGTCCCACACGATGAGCTGAGCCGCCTTAAGGCTTGCTTTCCCTACGTCACATCTTCCTCGCCGTGAAGGCTGTCTAGTCTCTAGCCGAGTGACCCGCGGTGTCGCTCGGCAGCGGATAAACAAGACTGTCGAAGCAGGCACGAGATCACGAGATCGAAATCTGAACACACGCTGCACAGGAAATTCTTTAGTCCACCGAAATTGTAACTAAATCGCTACGATCAATCACGAAAGCGACGCCGATTCGGCGCTGCTCTACTCCGTCACAGTTGGTTGCGAGTTGATTTGAACCTACGGATCTAAGTCATTGATATTGATAGAGCCGAATGAACAACAAATTCTCGTCGCTCACCAAGCCACTGAAATTAATTTGGTTTCTCGAGATAATTTGTTGCGGGGGAGGGATGTGAACCTGCAATCCTTTGGCTATGAGCTTGTTACCCCAGCATCCACCAGCTGCTCCCGATCGGGAAGATCGCGAAGGCTCTCCAACCCGAAGGCAACAAGGAACTGCTCGGTGGTGACGAAGGTATAGGGGGCCCCTCGCCGGGGCGACCTTGGCCCAGTCCCGATCAGGTTGCGTGCATGCAGCCGCCCGATCAGGTCGCGACTAATCTCCTTGCCGAAGATATCCTTGAGCCCGTCGCGCGTGATCGGCTGGTGATAGGCGATGGCCGCCAGGACAGCGACGTCGAATTCACTCAGGTCCAGCCGTTGATCCCCGACATCTGCCGCCGCGCGGATCGCGGGGGCGTAGGTGGCACGCGTGCGGAACATCCAGCCGCCAGCAACGTGGGCGATCTCGAAGGCCCGGCCCTCGAGATCAGCGGCCAAATCCTCGACCAGCAAATCGACCGAGGCCCCCTGCCCCACGACCCGGGCCAGATCCTCGCGCGGGACCGGCGAGGCCGAAGCAAACAACACCGCCTCGATCCGGCGCATCCATTCCCGCCAGCGCAGATCGGGTGGCAGGTCGGACAACTCGCGATCCAGTTCGGGGTCAGAGCGATCCTTCGCCATCGCTACACCCCGTAAAGCCGGAAGGTGTCGCGTCCGGTGAGCTCGCGCACCGCGCCCAACTCGACCAACCGATCGCAAAGCCGCCGCGCGGCTCGATCCGGCAGCGGTAGCGCCGCAGGGGCCACCGCATCCCGCGTCAAAAACATCGCAACCGCTTCGCCTGCCCCTTTGGCCCGAAGTTTCGGTGCAATCGCCCTGAGATGCGCCGCCCGGCGCGTGAGATCGGCGGCAAGTGTCAGAACCTCGGGCACCGCAGAAAGCACCGCGCGATGGCAGGCCTCGACCAAATCTTCGCCCGTCGCATTAAAATCCGCCCGCTTCACCCCGAGCGCGAGCAACGGCAAGACATGCGTGGCCCCCATCCCCTGAGCGAATGCGGCGTCGGCCATGATCAACGCCGCGGCCCGCGCACGGGGTCGCTCTGTCAGCACGGTCTCCAACACCGCCGCCGCCCGTCGAAGCGGCACCCCCTCTCCCGCATCGAGCCACACCGCGACATCCATCGCATCAAGATCGGGCAAAGCACGATGCAGACCCCGCGAGGACACAGGCCGCTCCACTGCCCGACGCCATTGCAAATAGACCTCTCCCGCAGGGCCGGGAAGGTCTCCGGGACGCAACAAATGATAGCTGTCGCGCAGATCCGCAGCCCGCTCAATCCGACCGGAAAAAGCCACACAGGCCTCCGCTGCACGCAACGCAAGCCGTTCTCGCAACAAGGCATGGGGCACCTCGGGCTGCCCCGCCACCAACTGCAGATGTCCAAGGGCATAACCCGACAAAAAAGCCACATCTTCAAAGGTTTCAGTTCGCCGTGCGGTGACCCAGCGCGGCAAAGGCACTATGGTTCTCGGGTCTGATGCGATGTCTGGCGGAGTCATTTTCATGACCGGAGCCTAGACCAGCGCGGCGCTTTCTTCCAGAAAATATCCCTAAAACCGCCGCAGTTTTTACGATCATATTATGTCCAATACATTTGCATTATCGGACACAATAGTTATAGGCTCCGAAACATGGCCAAAACACCCGCAAACCCACCGCCTAAAGACGTGGAAATTGACTTGCCCGATCACGTGGCAGGATCAGGTTCGCTTGAGCGCCTGGTGAAAACCGCGCGCACCTATGCGGAGGCCACCGTTGCGGAGAACACAGCAAAAGCCTACGCCGCCGACTGGGCGCATTTCTCGCGCTGGTGTCGGATGAAAGGAGCGGACACCCTGCCCCCCTCACCGGAACTCATCGGCCTCTATCTCACCGACCTCGCACATCCCTCGGACAAGACCGCCCCTCTGACGGTGGCAAGCATCGAGCGTCGCCTTTCCGGTCTCTCATGGAATTACGCGCAGCGCGGCCTGGCTCTGAACCGCAAGGAACGCCACATCGCCCGCATCCTCGCGGGCATCAAACGCAAACACGCCCGGCCGCCGGTTCAAAAAGAAGCGATCTTTCCGGAGGACATTCAGGCCATGGTCGCCACCCTGCCCTATGATCTGCGCGGGCTGCGGGATCGGGCGATCTTGCTTTTGGGCTATGCCGGTGGCTTGCGCCGGACCGAGATTGTCTGCCTCGACGTGCACAAAGACGACACAGAGGACAGCGGCGGCTGGGTCACGATCTATGAGGAAGGTGCGCTCCTGACACTCAATTCCAAGACCGGTTGGCGTGAGGTCGAAATCGGGCGCGGCTCAACTGACGCGACCTGCCCAGTTCATGCGTTGGAACAATGGCTGCACTTCGCGAAGATCGGCTTCGGGCCTGTGTTCGTGCGCACCTCCCGCGATGGCAAACGCGCTTTGGAGGATCGCCTCAGCGACAAACACGTCGCGCGTCTCATCAAGCACACGGTTCTGAAAGCAGGCCTGCGCGCAGAGCTTCCGGAAAAAGAGCGTCTCGCGCTGTTCTCCGGTCACAGCCTTCGCGCGGGTCTGGCAAGCTCCGCCGAGGTCGACGAGCGGTACGTTCAGAAACACCTCGGCCACGCCTCGGTCGAAATGACGCGCAGGTATCAGCGGCGGCGGGATCGGTTCCGGATCAATCTGACGAAAGCCGCCGGGCTTTAAACGCTAGATCGGAAAACGAAAAAGGCGGCCACTTGGACCGCCTTTCTCATGTCATCTGATCGGGTGCTTTAGCTGTCCAGTTCGGCAAAGAACGCAGCCAGCGCGGCCTCCAGTTTCTGCTTTTCCATCTGACCAAAGTCCATGTCAGACCGCAGTTCAAGCCGGCCATCCTGCACCGCACAGCGCACTGTCCCCGCGGGGACAGTCATGCGGAACGTGGTTTTGAGCGTGTTGGCTTGTCCCGCCGGCGCTTTCTTTTCGGCTTTGCGCACCTCGATGAGCAAACCACGCAGCACCTCAATCTCGGCCTCTGCCGTCGTCGCCATCGCCGCCGCGAGCCGCGATTTCGCGCGCGTCACCGCCGCCGCATCATCCGCGAACTTTTTCTCAAGATCGAGACCAAGGGCACGCGGGATCGCTTCCGGAAATTTGAGCGCGCCACCGATATGATCCAAGAGCGTCGCAAAGTGGCGAATGTAGCTGCGCTTTTGCCGGTTCGCCGAGGCGTAGAGAATGGCGACGGCCTCCTCAACGCTCGTGCATTCGGTCTCCGGATCGGCGGCATAGGCCCGTGCAAGCGCCGCCATTTCCGCAAAAGAAATATCGCGGCGCACGAGGTTCTCATCGACCATCCGACGGTAAAGTCCATCGAGGGCCTCGCCGCTCGACATCAGGCCCGCCGGTATTTTTGCGAAACGTTCGTCCCCCGTTTCCGCGAAGAGTTCGCGGTAGGCGGTGAGACGGCGGAAGCCCTGCACAAGTTCGTATCCTTCGCCAACTTGTTCCACGCGGATCGGGTTCGAGAGGCCAAGTTCGCGAATGGAGATTTTCAACTCGTCCAACTCGGGATCGCGCGTGATGCTCCGATCGCGGGTCAGTTTCGACGTGGACACGGCGTCAATCGCGACGAGATCGACGATCAACCCCTGCTTTTTCATCCGCACGAAATCATGGGCGAGGCGGTCGTTTTCTTCGCGGATCGCGGCCTCGGCAGCTTGGCGTTCGCGCAGGGCGGAAGCGTTTTCCTGAATGGCGCTGGCCATCGGACCACGGCGGGCCTCACGCGTGTCCGGTTCCTCTGTCCCCGCGGGGACAGGCGTGGCGGTTTCCTCCTCGACCGGATCGGTCGGGAAGTCGATATCAAAGACGCGGCGTTTCTTGCTCATGTCTCATCCTCCAGATTGCCCCAGGCCTCGAGAAGGTGCCCACGGAATTCTTCATACGCATTGTCGAAAGAGGACCGTGCACGGCGCCAGGTTTCACGCGTCATGTCGCGGTAATCGGTCTCATAGATCGACGACAGAAAGCGACCGGACTGCTCAACGGCACGGGTCATCTCAATCGGGTTCTGGGTGAGCCTATCCCCGAACACCTTTTCAAAAGCCTCCCGCATCGCGCGGTGCAACTCATTGCCGGCTTCGAACCGTGTCAGCAGAAAGCGGATGTCGTGAAACACCTTCGGCAGATTGCTTGTACCCGCGGGGACGACACCGTTGAAGGCGGAGAGATCTTCGAGCGCTTCGGCGAGCTGACCGATGAAAGAAGTGGTGGAGTCATATTCCCAGTAGCCCGGGCCCGAGGGGATATAAAGCACATCAGCGGCAAAGACCGCATTCATCGACTGATAGCCGATCGCGGGCGGACAGTCGAAGATGATCATGTCGTAGGCGTCGGCGGGCAGGGCGTCGAGATAGCGGCTCACGGCGGCAAAGAACGACCACTCCGGATTGAGGTGACGATATTGCGCAGAGGCGAATTCGACAAAGGCCGCATTGGCACAGGACGGGATGATGTCGATGGTCGGCCAATTGGTCGGCTTGATAAAGTCCGCGACGCGCAGGTCCGCGAGACCCATGTCGGTAATCGAAGAGGGCAGGCGGCGTTGGGGCAGGGCGGAACCGCTCTCTGCGCCACGGGTCGCGGCATTCATGCGCTCTGTCTCATTGATCAGGTCGCGCGCCATGATGCCCCAAACGGTGAACTCCTCAGCCACATCCGAAAGCCCCATGGAGTGGGACAGCGTCGCCTGCGGATCGAAGTCGACACAAAGGACACGGTAGCCATCGAGCGCGGCGGCATGAGCGAAGTGAAGCGCCACGGTGGATTTGCCCGCGCCGCCTTTAAAGTTGGCAATCGCCGCGCGGATCGCCCGCTTGCCCGCCGGACGGGTCGGCATGAGGGACTTGCGGCTCACCTTAAGACGGCGGCGCAGCTCGTTGATCTCTTCGAGTGTGTACCAGCGCTGACGCCCGTCCTCTTCGACATAGCCCTGCGGCAGGGACGGGTCGGCAGCCAGACGGCCGCGCATGGTGGATTGGTTGACCTTGAAGATGAGCTCCGCCACCTCCCAGCTCGAAAATCTGCGGAGCGTCTTCTCGCGCTCAGGGGAATAAGTCTGCTGCCGGATAAATCCCTGCATCTTGAGCGACTGGGCCTGTAGTCGCGACAAGTCTTCATGGGTAAACATTGTGCCTCCTGTCCCCGCGGGGACGCTTTCTATTATCTGTTTCGGATTTACGCGGAAAATAGAAAAATTGCAAAACCTAAAAGCGTAAATTAAAGTAAAAGCGTCAAAAGCGCTGAATTGAAGAAAACCCCTGTGTTTTCTACCGCTCCCTAGGTGCTGTCTGATTCGGAACAGAGGCCGTGAGCATGAGCGTCAGGGGCGGAACCTCTCGGGGATAACCCGCTAAATAGGGGGTCAGCTTCGGGTCTTCCGCTATCTATTGGGGGACATTTTGCCCCCAAATAGGGGACAACCAGCGTGTCCCCCTATACCATTAATACCTTTCTTTTTCTTTTTTTGAGGAATTTGGTTGGGATGATGCCAACAGGAGTCGCTTGACAGAATCGACGAACTCAACGCAAATTGTTTCAAGATCATAAAAAACGCCGAGAGCGCGATTGTTCGGAGGGTTTCACCTTTGACGCGGACATCTCGGGAAACATTCTTCGGAATGATTGAGGCAAAGACGTATCCCGACACGAGACACGGATGCGGCGACGGATAAAAGCAGAGAGACCTCTGCGAAGGGCGAGACAGATGTTGTCGATCAAACCGGTGGGTCCGCAGGCCGCCGCAGTCAAATACGATGTGCTCACAGCACTCGGGACCTATGCGCTCTCTCAGCCTAAGGGCAAACAAGTGCTTTGTCTCCGTCTCATGACCCTCATCACAGCACGCTACAATTGGCAGCGCAACGAGCTTGCCATCGGTCAACGTGAAATCGCGCGGATGTGGCGCGTCGAGGAACGGACCGTCAAACGCGAGATGGCCAAGCTCCGCGCCATGGAATGGCTCCTCGTCAAGCGTCAAGGCGCGCGGGGACGGGTGACGCAATATGCGCTGGCTTTTGAAAAGATCCTTGAGGACACGCGGCCGATCTGGGCCGACGTCGGGCCGGATTTCGAACAGAGGATGGAAGGGCGAGGGGACACCCCGCCAGAGACCGATGCGAAAGTCGTGCCGCTTCAACCGCAGGGCAGGGCGGTCGCGGCACCTGAGGTCGATAGCTCAACGGAATGGGGGCTGGCGCGCAGTTTGATCTATGCGGAAGACCCCGCACGCTATGCGAGCTGGATCGCCGCCCTGAGCCGTGGCGAAAGGGTTGGACGCAGGCTCTACCTCACGGCCCCGAGCCGCTTTCATGCGCATTATGTGGCCACCCATCTCAATGCACTCTGCCTAAGCGCGGTCAAACAGGTCGATGGCGATGTGGATGAGGTGATCATCCTCGGGTAAGACCGAGAGGGCCGTAGAGGCTTGCCGCGTCTATTGTTTACGCCACGGATTGCTCGATCGCTTGACAATAGAACGCAACTCACTCAATCAAAGGGTGCATTGGTTCCTGCCGTTTGGCAGGTGAAAAGGGAATGTGACAGGGTCTTTGTCAAAACGAGGACCCAAGCGCAGCCGCCCCCGCGACCGTGACCGGAAAGGGTGCTTTGGGCCACTGGCTTTCGAGCTGGGAAGGTGAAGCAACCGCAGAACGCGACAGAGGCGTTCGAAATCCGCAAGCCGGGAGACCTGCCAATGTTGATGATGACCGGCGAACGGGGTGTTTCGCGACCGGGAGGAGAGGGCCGGTCGTGATCTTGACCTTTGTTCCCTGTCCACTGGCGCGTTTCTCCCAAAGCCACCGGAAGGCCATTGGCGAGAGGAACGGGCAAAATGCCAACGATTTTATCTGTTTGCACCACCTGCAAGCGTGACGATGCCGATCCCACGGACGAGACGCGGCCGGGTACGTATTTGTTGCGGGCTCTACGTGATCATGGCGCCCCGGACGATGTGGTGATCCGCGAAGTCTCCTGTCTCTCCGCCTGTTCAAACGGCTGCGCTGTGGCGCTCAGTGAGCCGGGCAAATGGTCCTATGTCTACGGTCGAATGACCGCCGCCGATGCCCCCGACATTCTGGCCGGCGCCGCCGCCTATGCCGCCACTGAAAACGGCCTTGTCCCGTGGCGCGAGCGCCCTGTGATCTTTCGCAAACAAAGCCTCGCGCGCATCCCCCCTTTCCCGACATTTGAGCAGGAGTAATGTCATGACCAATCCTAATTCCGATTTGGCCAAAATCCCGGTCACCGTGATCACCGGTTTTCTCGGCGCGGGCAAAACCACGCTTGTGCGCCACCTGATGGCCCATGCGGGCGGGCGCAAATTGGCCGTTTTGGTCAATGAATTCGGCACCGTGGGCGTCGATGGCGACATTCTGCGGCAATGTGCTGACGAGAATTGCCCTGATGAGAACATCGTCGAGCTGGCGAATGGCTGCCTGTGCTGCACTGTGGCGGATGATTTCATCCCGACGATCGAGGCGTTGATGGCGCGGCCGCAAAAGCCTGATCACATTCTGATCGAAACCTCCGGGCTTGCGCTGCCCAAACCGCTGCTGAAGGCGTTCGACTGGCCTGCGATCCGCTCGAAAATCACCGTGGACGGGGTGATTGCGCTCGCGGATGCCGAAGCTGTCGCCGCCGGACGGTTTGCGCCCGATGTGGCCGCCGTCGATGCGCAACGTCTGGCCGATGACAGTCTCGATCACGAGACCCCGCTCTCTGAAGTGTTCGAGGATCAGATTTCTTGCGCCGATCTGGTGCTCTTGTCTAAGGCCGATCTGGCAGGGGAGGCGGGTCTTGCGGCGGCGCGCGCGGTGATCGAGGCCGAAGTGCCGCGCAAACTGCCGATCCTGCCGCTGACCGAAGGTGTGATCGACCCGAAAATCGTGCTGGGCCTCAACGCCGCTGCCGAAGACGATCTGGCCGCGCGCCCCTCGCATCATGACGGGGCGGATGACCACGAGCATGACGATTTCGACACGGTGGTGATCGACCTGCCGGAGATCGACGATCCGGCCCCATTGATTGCCGCCATCGAGCGCCTCGCGCGCGAGCAGAACATCCTGCGCGTCAAAGGTCATATCGCCATCACCGGCAAGCCGATGCGCCTTTTGGTTCAGGCGGTGGGCGCGCGGGTGCGCCACCAGTTCGACCGACCCTGGGGCGCCGACCCGCGCCGCTCTGCGCTGGTGGTGATCGGCGAACATGACGACGTGAACGAAGCGGCGATCCGCGCCGAACTGCTTGGGTTTCCCGCCTGATGCACGTTACCTTCCGCGAAAGCCACGGCCTTGAGGAGACCGAGGTGCCGACCGATCTGGGGCAACGCCCTGCCGATCTGGTGGTGCTGTCGTTCTCTGACAGTGATCTGGGGGCTTTCGCGGCGGGCTGGCGGCGGGCAGGGGCCGAGCGCGGCTTGCCAACGCTTCGCCTCGCCAATCTGGTCAATCTGCGCCATCCGGTGTCGGTCGACACCTATGTGGAAAATACGCTCTCGGGGGCCAAAGGCATTCTCGTGCGGCTGATCGGCGGCGAGGCCTATTGGCCCTATGGCCTTGCCAGTCTACAGGACCTCGCCCGACGCAAGGGGATTGCGCTGGCGATCCTGCCCGCCGACGGGCGCGACGATCCGCGGCTCGATGCGCTGTCGACGGTGCCGATCCCGGTTTTGCGACGGCTCAAAACCCTCTGCGATGCGGGCGGTGCGGTCGCGGCACAGACGGCTTTGGCGGAACTTGCAAGGGCCTCGGAGCTTTCAGTCCCGCCCGTGACGGGGGAAACGCAAATTCCCCCCCACGGGTTTTACTGTCCCGACGCGGGTCCGATAGAAACCCTTGGAAACACAGGCCCGCTGGTGCTTGTGAGTTTCTACCGCTCCTATCTGGCCGCCGCCGACACTGCGCCGATTGATGCGTTGATCACCGGCCTGCGCGCGCGGGGATTTGCCGCCTACGGAGTCTTTGCGCAGTCGCTCAAAGCACCGGGATTTGGCGCTTGGCTGAGCCGATCCCTCGGCCCGCGCAGGCCCGCCTTCGTCGTCAATGCCACCGCCTTTTCTGCGCAGAATCCGGAGGGACAAACGCCCTTCGACGGCTTTGAGTGCCCAGTGTTTCAGGTCGCGCTTTCCACCGCGCGGCGCAAAGAATGGGCCGGGGCCGAGCGTGGGTTGTCGCCCGCCGATTTGGCGATGCATGTTGTTTTGCCGGAGGTGGACGGGCGGCTGCACGCGGGCGTCGTGTCGTTCAAAGCGCCAGAGCCGCGCGATCCCGATCTCGAATATTCCCGCTTTGTCCATCGTGCCGATCCAGAGCGGATCGCCGCCGCATTGAACCGGATCGAAAACTGGCATCGGTTGGCCTCGACGGAGGCGCAGCACCGCCAGTTGGCCGTGGTGCTTTCGACCTATCCGGGGCGTCCGTGGCAAATGGCCCATGCGGTCGGTCTCGACGCGTTGGCCTCGACGGAAGCGCTTTTGGAGCAGGTGCAGAGCGAGGGGTATCTGGTCGGTGACGGGCCGGGGCCAGAGGCGCTTTCCACCGCGCGCCTGTCGTGGCCGTTGAGCGCCTATCATGCGGCGTTGGCACAGCTTCCGCAGCAGCTTCAGAAGGATCTGAACGCCACTTGGGGCCTTCCTGAACGCGATCCTGCCGTCAAGGACGATGCTTTCCACTTCGTGGCGATGAAGCGTGGCAATGTCCTCATTGCGCTGCAACCCGAACGCGGCGATCCACGAGATCGCGACGACAGCTATCACGACCTCGACCGCATTCCCCGCCATGCCTATGTCGCCTTTTATCTCTGGCTGCGGGCAGAGGGGCTTCACGCGATGGTGCATATGGGCGCGCATGGCACGCTCGAATGGCTGCCGGGCAAGGCGGTGGCGCTGAGTGCGACCTGCTGGCCCGAGGCGCTGTTGGGGCCTTTGCCGATGATCTATCCCTTTATCGTCAACGACCCCGGCGAAGCGGCACAGGCCAAACGGCGGATCGGGGCCGTGACTTTGGGACACATGCCCCCGCCGATGCGTGCGGCAGAAGTGCCCGCCGGGCTGCGACATCTCGAACAGTTGCTCGATGAATATTCCACCGCAGACGGTCTCGACCCGGCGCGCCGCGATCGCTTGATCGCCGATATTCAGCTTGAGGCACAGGCCAGCGGCGTTTCCGAAGACCTCGGAATCCCGCATGAGGCCAATGCCGCCGAAGTGCTCACCCGGATTGATCGCTTTGTCTGCGACATCAAGGAGAGCCAGTTCGGCGACGGCTTGCATGTCTACGGGCAGGGGGAGTGCGCCGCAGAGGAGCGTGCGGGGATCAGCGCCGCGCTCTCTGGTCGCCGTGTCTCGCCGGGGCCGTCGGGTAGCCCGGCACGCGGGCGGACGGATGTCCTGCCCACCGGACGCAATCTTTTCGCGGTCGATCCACGCGCCGTGCCGACCCGCGTGGCCCATGCGCAGGGTGTGAAACTGGCCGAGGAGCTGTTGCGCAAACATTTGCAGGATCATGGCGACTGGCCCAAGGGGCTGGTCGTCGATCTCTGGGGCTCGGCCACGATGCGCACAGGCGGCGAAGAGTTCGCCATGGCGTTGCATCTGGCGGGGCTGAAACCCGTTTGGGACGAGAATGCGGCCCGCGTGTCCGGCGTTGAGATCGTGCCGCTGGCGCTTTTGGACCGCCCCCGTATCGACGTGACCCTGCGGGTTTCGGGCCTGTTTCGCGATATTTTCCCCGGTCTGGCGCAGCTTTTCGAAACCGGCGCCGATGCTCTGGCGCGGCGGGATGAAGATGTCGCTGACAATCCTTACCTGACGCGGATCGCGCGGGTCTTTGCCCCCAAACCCGGGCACTACGGTCTGGGCATGGGGGGCTCCCTCGATCAATTTACCCCCGAAGCGCGCCAGATGGCGGGAGAGGCGTGGCTGGCCGCGTCTTCTTACACGATTTCGCAAACGGGCGAGATTGCGCCTGATCGCACAGCGCTCGAAACCCGTATGCGGGGCGCGGACAGTTTTGTCCATGCGCAGGACCTGCCGGAAAGCGATGTGCTCATGGCTTCGGATTATGCCGCCCATGAGGCTGGATTTGCCGCCGCTCTGGCACGGCTCGGGGCGCAGAGGCCTGCGCTTTACCACTTGGACGCGACCCAGCCCGACCGCCCCCGCGCGCGCAGCCTGACCGAAGAGATCGCCCGCACGGTGCGCGCCCGCGCCACGGATCCGGCCTGGGCGGCGGGCATGATGCGGCACGGGTTTCGCGGTGGGGCGGAGATCGCGGCCACATTGGATCATCTCGCGGCTTTCGCGCATCTGGCACAGGTCGTGCCCGCGCATTTGTTCGATCTTTATCACGAGGCCACTCTAGGGCGCGCGGAGGTTGTGGCTTTTCTGGATCGCGAAAATCCCGGCGCTTTGCAGGCCATGCGCGAGCTCTTTACGCGGCTGGCGGAGGCCGGACTTTGGCAGACGCGGCGCAATTCCATCGCGACCACGTTGGAGGAGGACAGATGAGTTTCAAGGTGCAGGGCTGGTGCCCCGGCGCATTGCGTCCGATGGCGTCTGGCGACGGCTTGGTGGTGCGGGTGCGCCCGCCGTCCGGGCGTTTGACAGAGAGGCAGGCGAGCGGCATTGCGGAGGTGGCACAGCGCTACGGCAATGGGGTGATCGACCTGTCGGGGCGGGCGAATGTGCAAATCCGGGGCGTGACGCCAGAGACCCATGCCCCTTTGATTTCGACGCTCCGAAAGCACGATCTGATCGACGCTGATGTCGCCGCGGAAACCCGGCGGAACATCATCGTCACGCCCTTTGCCGATGCCAGAACATATCGTTTGGCGGAGGCCTTGCAGCGCGCCTTGGGGGACGCGCCTGAGCTGCCCGGAAAATTCGGGTTCATCCTCGATTGCGGGGCTGCGCCGGTGATGACGGATGTGCAGGCCGACATCCGGTTTGAGCGAGCGGCGGATGGCACGCTGCTTTTGCGTGCGGCGGGCTGTGATCTGGGCGCGCCCGTGACTGAGGCGGCGGCGGCGGAGGCCGCACTGGCTCTGGCGCAGTGGTTCCTTGAGGCGGGCGGCGTCACCGACGGGCGCGGCCGCATGGCGCAGCTGATCGCAACGGGTGCCCGCCCCGAAGGCCAGCTTGCCCCCGCGATTGCACCCGCGTCCGCCCAGTTTCAGGCCCAATCTCAGGCGCAGTCTCAGCCTGTGCCGGGGATCGTGAAACAGGGGGCTTTGGTCGCCTTCGCCTTTGGCCAGATCGACGCGGACACATTGGGGGCGCTTGCCGCGCTTGGGCCCCTGCGGGTGACCCCGTGGCGCATGATCTTGATCGAAGGCCTGCCGTGGATGCCCAATCTGCCGGGGCTGATCTCCGATCCGACCGATCCGCTTTTGCGTGTCCATGCCTGCACCGGCGCGCCCAGCTGTCTTCAGGCGCATGGCCCGACCCGCGATCTGGCCCGCAGTCTCGCGTCCCATCTGCCAGAGGGCAGAACGCTGCATGTTTCGGGCTGTTCTAAGGGCTGTGCCTGGCCTTTGTCTGCCGATCTGACGCTTGTGGCAACGCCTGCGGGACTGTCCGTGATCCGGGACGGGCGAGCCTCGGACACGCCTGAGACAGCCGTGATTTCCCCCTCTGAACCAAGACATATTTCGGAGTTTTTCTAATGCCCTACACCTATGAAATGGATGGCGCGAAGATTTACGAACAATCTTTCGCCACCATCCGCCGGGAGGCCGATTTGGCCCGGTTTACCCCGGAAGAAGAGATCGTCGCCGTGCGGATGATCCACGCCTGCGGCTTGGTGGGGCTGGAGCGGGACATTCGCTTTACCCCCGGCATGGCCGTTGCGGCGCGGGCCGCGTTGGAAGGCGGCGCGCCGATCCTCTGCGACGCGCGGATGGTGTCCGAAGGCATCACGCGGGCGCGCTTGCCGGCGGAAAATGAGGTGATCTGCACCCTGCACGACCCCGTTGTGCCGGGGCTTGCAAAAGAGATGGGCAACACTCGCTCGGCGGCGGCGCTGGAGCTTTGGCGTCCGCATCTCGAAGGCGCGGTGGTGGCGATCGGCAATGCGCCCACCGCGCTGTTTCACCTTTTGAACATGCTCGAAGACCCCGCCTGCCCACGGCCTGCGGCGATCATCGGCTGTCCGGTCGGCTTCATCGGGGCTGCGGAATCGAAAGATGCACTTATCCAAGCCGCCCCCGTGCCCTCGCTGATCGTCGAGGGCCGTCTGGGCGGCTCGGCCATCACCGTGGCGGCGATCAACGCGCTTGCCTCGCGAAAGGAGTAAGCTATGGGACGGATCATCTGTGCAGGGCTAGGCCCCGGCGACCCCGATCTGATGTCGCGCCGTGCCGAACGTGCGGTGCGGAACGCGCGCCATGTGGCCTATTTCCGCAAGAAAGGCCGCAAGGGGCAGGCGCGTCAGATCGTCGAGGGGCTGCTCGCTGAGAGTGCCATTGAGCTGGCGATGGAATATCCGGTCACCACCGAGGTGCCGTTCAACAGCCCCGACTACAACGCGCTTTTGTCCGCGTTTTACGACGATTGGGCGGCGCGTCTGGAGGCGCTGGCGCAGAGCACGGACATTGTCGTGCTCTGCGAAGGCGATCCGTTTTTCTACGGCTCGTTCATGCATCTTTATACGCGGCTGCGCGACCGGGTGGAGATCGAGGTTATTCCCGGCATCACCGGCATGACCGGATGCTGGACCGCGACCGGCACGCCGATCACCTGGGGCGATGACGTGTTGACGGTGTTGATGGGCACGATGGATGAGGAGGATATGGTCGCGCGCATGGCGGCCTCGGACGCGCTGGTGGTTATGAAGACAGGGCGCAATCTGCCAAAGGTCAAATGTGCCTTGGCCCGCGCCGGGCGGCTTGACGCGGCTTGGCTGGTCGAGCGTGGCACGATGGCGGGCGAACGCATCGTGCGGCTGACCGAGACGGAGGTGACGGATTGTCCCTATTTCGCCATCGTTCTGGTGCATGGGCAGGGACGGCGACCCGAGGCCGTGCGCATGGAGGCCGCGCAATGAGCGGCTGGGTGACGGTTGCGGGGCTTGGGCCCGGTGCTGAGGACTTGGTCACGCCGGAGGTGCAGGCCGCGCTTTCGGAGGCCACCGATATCGTGGGTTATATCCCCTACGTCGCCCGCGTCACCCGGCGCGAGGGGCTGACGCTGCACGCCAGCGACAATCGCGTCGAACTTGACCGCGCGTTGCAGGCACTGGAAATGGCCTCCGAAGGGCGGCGTGTGGTGATTGTCTCCTCGGGTGATCCGGGGGTCTTTGCCATGGCCTCTGCGCTCTTTGAGCGGCTGGAGGCCGCGCCGGAGTTTGCCGAGACGGACATTCGCATCCTGCCCGGCATCACCGCCATGCTCGCCGCCGCCGCCCGCGCGGGCGCGCCGCTGGGTCATGATTTTTGTGCGATCAATCTGAGCGACAATCTAAAGCCTTTCGATCTCATCGAACGCCGTTTGCGCCATGCCGCACGGGGCGATTTCGCGATGGCCTTCTACAATCCGCGCTCCAAATCGCGCCCGCATCAATTCGCCCGCGTGCTCGAGATTCTGCGCGAGGAATGCGAGGCCGGGCGGGTGATCCTTTTTGCCCGCGCTGTGTCAACGCCTGAGGAAAACATCACCGTGGTGCCTTTGTCGGAGGCGCGCCCGGAGATGGCCGATATGCGCACGGTGGTTCTGGTCGGCAATGCCAGCACGCGTCGGGTCGGCCGCTGGGTCTACACGCCGCGCGGCACTGTGTTGGCAGGAACCGCGTGATGCTTTTTGAGCCACGTCATCACGCCCTCCACTGTGTCACGAACCTCGCGCGCGGGCAGCACCGGACGATCGACCATGATCACCGGCAGCCCAAGCCTGCGCGCTGCGATCAATTTGGCCTCCGCGCCCGCACCGCCCGCGTTTTTCGCCACGACATGGGTGATCCGATGACGACGCAAAAGCTCCAGATCGCCCGCCGCGTCAAAGGGACCTCGCGCGATAATGACCTCGGCGTCGGGCAGGGGCAGGGCGTCCTCTGGCGCATCCACAAGGCGCAACAGGTAATGGTTCTCAGGCTTCGTCGCAAACCCCGCCAACTGTTGTTTGCCAATCGCCAGAAACACCCGCGTGCCACGGTCTGGCAGGGCCTGACAAGTAGCCTCCATATCGGCGACATGGGTCCAGTGATCGCCCTCTTTTGCCCGCCACGGCGCACGTTCATAGCCCAACACAGGCACCCCGGTTTGTTCGCAAGCAAGGATCGCATTGCGGCTCATGCCCGCGGCGAAGGGATGGGTGGCGTCGATCACATGGCTGATGCGTTCATGTGCGAGATAGGCCGCCAGACCCTCCACGCCGCCAAAGCCACCGATCCGTGTCGGCAAGGGCTGCGCCACCGGATGGGCCGTGCGCCCGGCATAGGAAAACACCGCATCCATCCCGCAGTCCGCGAGGTGTTGCGCCAGTCGGCTGGCCTCGGTGGTGCCGCCCAGCAAAAGGAGACGCGTCATGGCTGATCCGTGGTTGAGCATCGTCGGTCTGGGCGAAGATGGCCTGAATGGCCTGTCGGATGCAAGCCGCGCCGCCTTGGAGGAGGCCGAGGTCATTTTCGGCGGGCCGCGCCATCTGGAACTGGCTGGGGCAGGGGGGCGAGGGCAGGCTTGGCCCGTGCCGTTTGACATCGCCCCGGTGCTGGCCTGTCGCGGGCAAAAGGCGGTGGTTCTGGCCTCTGGCGATCCGTTCTGGTTCGGCGCCGGTGGGTCGCTTGCCGCGCAGCTTTCGCCCGGCGAATGGCGCGCCTTCCCTGTGGCTGGGGTCGTGTCACTTGCCTGCGCCCATCTCGGGTGGCGGATCGAAGAGGTCACGGCGCTGGGGCTTCACGCGGCGGGGTTCGCTGCGCTGCGCCGGGCGTTGCATCCCGGCGCAAAAGTCGTCGCGACGCTCAGGGGTGGGGACACGCCGCGCGCGCTGGCCGACTGGTTGGTGCAAGAGGGCTTTGGTACAGTTCAGATGTATGTGCTCGAACGCATGGGCGGGCCGCATCAGCGGGTGCGGGTCACGCAGGCGGAGCGTTTCGATCTGTCCGCCATTGAGGCCCCCGTGGCGGTCGCGCTCGATGGGGTGGATTTGCCCCGTGACGCAGGTCTGCCGCATGTGCCGGGTCTTTCCGAAGAGCGCTTTTCCCACGACGGCCAGATCACCAAATCCCCGATCCGGGCACTTACGCTGGCCGCACTCGCGCCGCGTCCGGGAGAGCTTTTGTGGGACATCGGTGGCGGGTCCGGTTCGGTCTCGGTCGAGTGGGGGCTGACCGGTGGGCGGGCCATCACCATTGAGCCGCGTCTCGACCGGATCGCCAATATTCAAAGCAATATCGAGAGTTTTGGCCTGACGCGGCACATTCGCGTCCTTGAAGGTCGCGCGCCCGACGTCCTGTCCGATTTGCCTTTGCCCGACGCCGTTTTCATCGGAGGCGGCGGCACAAAGGCGCTCTACGATTGGCTTTGGACGCATCTGTCCGAGGAGACACGGATCGTGGCCAATGGGGTAACGCTTGAGACCGAGGCGCTTTTGGCGGGGCTGCACGCCCGCCATGGCGGATCGCTTATGCGCATCGAGCTGTCGCGTGCCGAAGGGCTTGGCCGGATGCGCGGCTGGTCGGCGGCGCGACCTGTGGTGCAGTGGAGTGTGACACGATGAGGGTCGCGGGCATGGGCTTTCAAAGCACCGCGACGCCTCAGACCTTGCGCACAGCACTTGCCTCAGTCGAGGCGGTCGACCGTGTGGCCACAGCAGCCCCGAAAGCGGCGGCGCTGGCGCAGGCTTTGGGACGCGATGTCGAGAGCGCCGAGGTCGCGGGCATCTCGACGCCGACAATGTCGCAGGCTTCCCTTGCCGCCCATGGCACAGGATCGGTGGCCGAAGCCGCCGCGCTCGTGGTGGCGGGGCGGAACGCGCGACTTTTGAACACACGCAAAATCATCGGCGGCGTGACCATCGCTGTCGCAGAAGGAGACGGAAGATGACGGTTCACTTTATCGGTGCGGGGCCGGGAGCGGCGGATTTGATCACGCTGCGCGGTCGGGACCTGATCGCCGCCTGCCCGGTGTGTCTCTATGCCGGGAGCCTCGTGCCCGAGGCCCTGTTGTCCCATTGCCCGGAAGGTGCGCGGATCGTCAACACGGCGCCCCTGAGCCTTGATGAGATCATCGATGAAATCGCCACGGCCCATAGGGCGGGGCACGACGTGGCCCGGCTACACTCCGGTGACCTGTCGGTTTGGTCGGCGATGGGGGAGCAACTGCGGTGTCTGAGGGCGCTGGACATCCCCTATGACGTCACCCCCGGCGTGCCGAGTTTCGCCGCCGCCGCCGCGACGCTTTGTGCTGAGCTGACCCTCCCCGGTGTCGTGCAATCCGTGGTGCTGACCCGGACCTCGGGGCGAGCGACGGCGATGCCGCCGGGTGAGACGCTTGAGAATTTTGCCAAGACCGGCGCGGTGCTGGCGATTCACCTGTCGGTGCATGTGCTCGACAAGGTGATCGCAGAGCTGACACCGCATTACGGCGCGGACTGTCCGGTCGCGGTGGTCTGGCGCGCGAGCTGGCCCGACGAGCGCGTGGTGCGCGCGACGCTTGGCACCCTGAAAACAGCCATCGGCGCGGAGATGGAGCGCACGGCGCTCATTCTGGTGGGGCGGTCCATCGGGGCCGAAGAGTTTTCCGAAAGTCGGCTTTATGCGGGGGATTACGACCGGCGCTATCGTCCCGTGGGCACCGATCCGCGCTTTCCTGAAACCGCAAAAGGCGGTGACGCATGACGCCCGGTCTGGTGATTGCGGCGGCCTCTTCGGGCACGGGAAAGACCACGCTGATGCTGGGTCTATTGGCGGCGCTGCGGGCGCGTGGTGTTGCGGTGCAACCGCTGAAATGTGGGCCGGATTACATCGATCCGGCGTTTCACGCGGCGGCGGCGGGGCGCAGTTCGGTCAATCTCGATGCCTGGGCGATGACGCCGGCGCAGATCGCTGCGCTCGCCGCGCGAACCACCGATTTCCCCGTCGATCTTATCGTGACCGAGGGCTCGATGGGGCTTTTCGATGGCGTGGCCGTGCCGGGCGAAACCGGGACAGGCGCCAGTGCCGATATTGCCGCGCTGATGGGCTGGCCGGTGATCTTGGTGATCGACGCCTCGGGACAGGCGCAGACGGCGGCGGCGGTGGCCTTGGGCCTCGCGCAGTTTCGCGCGGACGTGACGGTGGCAGGTGTTGTGTTGAACAAAATCGCCTCGCCCCGGCATGAGGCCTTGGTTCGGCGTGGGTTCGAGAGCATTGGACTGCCTGTGTTGGGCGTTCTGCCGCGCGCCGCCGGGATCGAACTGCCGTCTCGGCATCTGGGCCTTGTGCAGGCGGAGGAAACCGGAGAACTGGAGCGATTGCTGTTTCATGCGGGCGAGATCGTGGCCGAGCATTGCGATCTCGACGCGATCATGGGGTGTGCCACGGCGCAAGGGGGGGCGTTTGCCCCCTATAGGCCCGCGCCTCCGCCCGGCCAGCGCATCGCTTTGGCGCGGGATGCGGCGTTTTCCTTTGTCTATCCGCATTTGATGGAAGCTTGGCGTGCCGCCGGGGCCAGCATCTTGCCCTTCTCGCCGCTGGCCGATGAGGCGCCTGATCCAAGCGCGGATGTCTGCTGGTTGCCCGGCGGCTATCCCGAGCTGCATGCCGGGCGGCTTTCCGGCAATCGCACTTTCATCGAGGGGGTGCGGAATTTTGCCCAAACTCGCCCGGTGCATGGCGAATGCGGGGGCTATATGGCGCTTGGCGCCGGGATCGTCGATGCCGAGGGGCAGCGCCACGAAATGCTGGGGCTTTTCGGTCTGGAGACCAGCTTTGCCAAGCGCAAGATGCATCTGGGGTATCGCCGTGCCGATCTGATGTCGCCGATGCCCGGGTTCGCCACAGGCCACGCGCTGCGCGGGCATGAGTTCCACTATGCGAATATTCTGTCGCAACCCGACGCCCCATTGGCGCGCGTCGTTGATCCGAATGGTGCGGAGGTGCCCGAAACGGGGTCTGTCCGCGTGATGCCTGAGGGCGGTCGCGTCACCGGCACGTTTTTCCACCTGATCGCCGAGGCCAGCCAGTGAGGTGAAACGGTTGGCTCACGCGTTTCGCCGCATGAGGTAAATGTCCATCACCCAGCCTAGGTCTGCGCGCAGGGTGGCGCGGGTGGTGACGATTTTCTCGCCCACCTCGCGCAGCGGCCCGGCGACGAGACGTTCCTGAGGCATGGCCACGCAGCCGCCCCACCAGATCTCGATCCCTTCAGGGTCGAGGGTTCGAAAGGCGCAATCGCCGTCGAGCATGACGACAACGGTTTGCGCGCCTTCGGGCCAGCCGTGATCTCGGATTTGCCGCCCGGTGGTGAGGGTGACGGGGTCTCCAACACTGTTCAATGGTATGGCATGGGCGGCGCAGAGCGCCTGAATCGCGGTGATGCCGGGGATGACGCGCGGTGTGATTTGCCGTCGCGTCTTGAGCCGGTCGGCGATGCGCAGGCTGCTGTCATAAAGCATCGGATCGCCCCAGATCAAAAGCGCCACTTTCGCCTCAGGGTCCGGTCCCAGAGCCGCCGCGATCGCGCGCTCCCAGGCTTCGGCAATCGCGTCGTGCCAGTCCGAGACGCGCCGCGCGTAGGGCGCGCCCTCGGCATCGCGGTGCGGCAGATCGAATTCGACCAGACGCGTGGCGGGATTGGTCAGATGCTGTGCCAAAAGCGCGCGGCGCAGCTCGGCAAGCTCGGTCTTTTCCGGGCCCTTCAAAGGGATGAGGATCAGATCGGCGGCATTCATCGCCGCGATGGCCTCATGGGTGATGTGATCGGGATTGCCGGTGCCGATGCCGATCAAGCTCAAGTCGATCATGGTAGGCCTCTCAAAAAAGGGGAGCCGAAGCCCCCCTCGTATTCCGTCTTTTCACGGTTGAGTTCAGGCATAAAGGCGCGGCGTAACAAACCCGCTGCCTTGCAGGGATTTTGCCCGTTTCGCCAGCGCCAGAACGGCCAGATCGAGAAGCGGTTCGATCAGGATCACCGTCATGTAAGCGGCGCCAAAGCTCATCACCTGGCTCACATTGGCCACGCCCTGACCGTAGATCGCCCAGAAAGCCACCCAAAGGACGATCCCGCCCTGATAGGCGGTCGAGAGCGCCAGAGCTTGTGAATATTTCAGATCGACATAGGCGGTGCCGGGCGCGATCACGCGTTTGGCCAGCATCTGAAGCCCGAAGAGCGGCACCAGAAGCGTCGTCACATTCATCCCGTATTGCGGCAGATCGAAGGGCGCGAAGAACAGCCCCTGCGCCAGCAACCCAAGCGCCAGACCGATGGCGGCGGGCGCTGCGCCCAGGATCAGAAACAGCGTTGAGCCGAGGATCAAATGCACCTCGGACACGCCAACCGGATGATGTGGCAGGACCTGAAAGAATGTGAAGACGGCGGCGGTGGCAATGAGCGCCCGCCCGGCCAGAGAGACAAGCCCTTGCTGACGGATCGTCTCAATGGCGGATTTGAGGGTATAGAGCCCTGCGCCTGCCGCAGTGGCATAGCTCAAGACGATTTTGGCACCCGTGACGATGCCCGGTTCAATATGCATATCGCGTACTCCTTGCCGTCACACCCGACGGCGGTTGATGTGGCTGCTGGCCGGTTTCCTGGCTCGCGGGTCAAAGCGCCACTCCCCCTTCCCAGAGATCCCGACGGGGCTCTCCAGTGGTGTGTGGGAGCGCGCTCACCGCATACAGTCGCGGGGGCGGCCGGGGCTTTGGGTGCTGCGTGTCGCGACATCCTTCCCCGTTCCCGATTGAGCCCTCAGCATTGCGCGTCATCAGGCACCAAACAGGGGTTCAGATAAACGCGGGACGGGGAATGAGGTCAAGTGAAGATCGCGTTCCCGGGCGATAGATGTTCGAAATTTTCCCATAAGGTGACCGACGCTAAGGTCCTATGTGCCGACCCCGACGATGGCGACATGGGCCTCAGACGTCTCGGCAAAGCCGCGCGCGGCGCGCCAGGCCCGAAGGCCCGATGCGCAGACAAGGACGACCCTTTGGCCGGGGGCGGGGGTCGGGACCACGTCGGGCGTGTCACGCAGGTCGATCACCAGATCGTCTGGCGTGATCTGTTCCAGCGCCAAAACGGCGGGGCTGGCCCGAGACGGCTCCGGCGCGCTGTCGAACCGAAACCCGTTGACGCGCCAGCCCATCAGATCCACCGACAGAAACTGTCCCAGCGGCGAGGGGTCTTGGCCCAGCAAAACGGCAAGCACCATCTGGGCTTGCAGTGCCGAAATATTGGCGACCACCGGCCCCATGACACCCGTCTCCGAACAGGACCCCATGACGTCCGGCAGGTCGGGAAACACCGCGCGCAGGCTGGGGGCCCCGCCGCAAAAGCCGCCGACATAGCCTTGCCTGCCGGTCACGGAGGCGCTGATCAGCGGTTGTCCGCTTTGGTGGCAATGATCTGAGAGCGCATAGCTTGTGGCGAAACTGTCGGCGGCATCCACGATCAGATCGACATCCCGCGACCAGTGCGGCAGGTTGGCAGGCGTCAACCGGGCGACATGCGCCTCCAGAGTGACATCGGGGTTCAGACCGGTCAGCGTATCTGCGGCGATCTGGGCCTTGGGCTGGCCGAGATCGCTCATCCGGAAAAGCGTCTGACGATGCAGGTTGCTTTCCTCGACCAGATCGGGGTCAAGCAGGCGGATAAAGCCGACGCCCGCGCCCACGAGTTGCGGCAAAAGCGTTGCCCCCAACCCGCCGGCCCCCACGACCAGAACCCGCGCCGCTCCGAGGCGGGCCTGACCTTCGGGGCCAACACCGGCGAGGCATATCTGTCTGGCGTAGCGGCTCATTTGACATACTCCCGCGTGGCTTTGATCCATTCTGCGCAGCGGGCCTCGGGGTTGGTGGCCGTGGCGATGTCGGTCACCACGGCGGCACTGTCTGCGCCCGCCTCAAAGAGGCCGGGCAGGCGCTCTGGCGTCAGGCCTCCGATGCCCACCAGAGGAGTGTCTCCGGCCATCGCTTTCCACGCCCGCACCCGATCCAGCCCCTGCGGCCCCCATTTCATCTGTTTCAAAAGCGTTGGATAGACCGGCCCCAAGGCGACATAGGCCGGATCGAGCGACAGCGCGCGGTCCAACTCTTCCTCGTCATGGGTGGAAAGTCCGAAACGGACCTCGGCACGCCTGAGCGCGGCAAAATCGGCGGTGTCCATGTCCTCTTGGCCGAGGTGCACAAAGCGACATTTCAGTTCGAGCGCGGCCTGCCAATAGTCGTTCACCACAAGTTGGGCGCGATGCACCGCACAAAAATCGCGGGCGCGGCGGATTTGACGGCGGACTTCGTCGTCGGGCTGATCCTTGATCCGAAGTTGCACGAGGCGCACGCCCTGCGGCACGAGCAGTTCCAACTGACTGACATGGCTGACGATGAGATAAAACGGATCAAGCGTCATGCCAAAAGCTCCGCCATGCCGAACACCGGGGTGGAGGCCTCAGCCATATCGCGCCGCGGCATGAGGCCCGCGTCATAGGCCTGTTTCCCGGCGCTTACGGCACGGGAAAATGCCTCTGCCATGGCCACGGGATCGACGGCCTTGGCCACGGCAGTGTTCAAAAGCACCGCATCGAAGCCCATCTCCATCGCCTTTGCGGCCTGTGATGGCGCGCCGATCCCGGCGTCGATCACCAGAGGCACATCGCGAAAATGCGCGCGCATGGTCCGTAAGCCTTCGATGTTGCGCAGCCCTTGGCCGGACCCGATCGGCGCGCCCCACGGCATCAACACGCGGCACCCGGCCTCAATCAGTTTTTCGCCGAGGATCAGGTCTTCGGTCGTATAGGGAAAGACCTCGAACCCGTCGGCGCAGAGGATGCGCGCGGCTTCGACCAAGGCGAAGGGATCGGGTTGTAGCGTGTCGGCATGGCCGATCACTTCGAGTTTGATCCAATTGGTGCCAAAGACTTCGCGCGCCATCTGCGCCGTGGTGACCGCTTCGCGGGCACTGTGACAGCCTGCCGTGTTGGGCAGGATGCGACATCCGCTGTCTTTGAGAATGTCACGAAACCCCGCGCCGCCTGCGCCCTCGCGACGAAGCGAGACGGTGATCACCTCCGTGCCAGAGGTCGCGATGGCCGCCCGCAAGATGTCGGGGGAGGGGTATTGCGCCGTGCCGAGCAGCAGGCGGTTTTTCAACTCGGTGCCGTAGAACATGTCAGCCCCCTTGCATCGGCGAAAGAAGCTCGATCTTCATGCCCGCCGTCAGGTTGATCCCCTCGCGCGCGTCGCGCGGCACGAATTGCCCGTCAACGGCAGAGGCGACAGAGCGCGCCTCATAGTTTTGCTCCGTGATCAGCGCGGCCAGCGTGGGGACTGAGGTTTCGACAGACTGTCCGTTCAATTCAATGCGCATCGGCGCTCTCCTGTGTCAAAAGCCCGGCCAGCTCCATGCCCAGAACGGGGGCCATCAGAAAGCCGTGGCGATACATGCCGTTGATGTGAAACCCCGTTTCCTTGCGGCGCAGGGCCGGGATATTGTCGGGAAAAGACGGGCGCAGGTCGGCGCCGGTCATGATGATTTCGGCCTCGGCAAAGGCGGGATGAAGGCTATAGGCCGCTGAGAGCAATTCCATCGCCGCGCGCGCCGTGATCGGGCCGGAGCGAGAAGATTCGACCATGGTCGCCCCGATCATGAACCGCCCCTCGCCGCGCGGCACGATGTAACAGGGAAACCGAGGATGCAGCAGGCGCACGGGCCGCGAGAGCATGACCTCGGGCGTGTAAACCTCAAGCATCTCGCCCCGCACACCGCGCAGATCGGGGAGCATCTCGGTGGCGGACATGCCGCGACAGTCCACGATCCGCCCCTGTGGTGCGCCGTCGCGAAACACGACGCCCTGCGCGAAAAGCCTGCGCTTGAGCGCAGTGAGCGCTGCGGTTGGATCGAGATGGGCTTCGCTTTCGAAATAGAGGCCACGGGCAAAGCGATCCTCGAGATCGGGTTCCAACGCATTGGGCGTGACCCAGCGATGCGCGCGCGTGGCACGGGCGAAGCGGTCGAGTTCCTGCGCGTCGCGGGGCGGGGCCACGACCAGCGTGCCGTGTCGGGTCACATCCACATGAGCGGCCCACCAGTCAATCGCGACCTGTCCACGCGTGACGATGAGGTCGGGGGCGCTTTCACCCTCGCAAAACGGCGCAAGCATCCCGCCCGCCAAACGGGAGGCGGGCGCGGGGGCGGTGTCGGGGCATATCACCTCGACCTCGACCTCCGCGTCCATGAGGGCGGTGGCGGCGCAAAGCCCCGCCACGCCTGATCCAAGGATCGAGATCATTCGGCCGGTTCCGCAGCAGGAATGTAGAGTTCCCCGCCCTCGCGGAATTTTTCCGCCATAGAGGCCATGCCTTCCTGTTTGGCCGCTTCGGCACGGATGTCGTGAGAAATCCGCATCGAACAAAACTTCGGTCCGCACATGGAACAGAAATGCGCCACCTTATGCGCCTCTTTCGGCATGGTTTCGTCGTGCATTTCGCGCGCCGTGTCCGGGTCGAGGCCGAGGTTGAACTGATCCTCCCAGCGGAATTCAAACCGCGCGCGTGACAATGCATCGTCGCGCAGTTGCGCCCCTGGATGCCCTTTGGCGAGATCGGCGGCATGGGCGGCGAGTTTATAGGTGATCACCCCGGTTTTCACGTCGTCGCGGTCGGGCAGGCCAAGGTGCTCCTTCGGCGTCACGTAGCAGAGCATCGCGGTGCCGAACCAGCCGATCATCGCCGCGCCGATGGCGGAGGTGATGTGATCATAGCCCGGCGCGATGTCGGTCGTGAGCGGCCCGAGCGTGTAGAACGGCGCCTCGTGGCAATGCTTGAGCTGCTCGTCCATATTCTCCTTGATCTTGTGCATCGGCACGTGACCGGGGCCTTCGATCATGACTTGGCAATCCTTGGCCCAGGCGATTTTGGTCAGCTCACCCAGCGTGCGCAGCTCGGCAAATTGCGCCTCGTCATTGGCGTCGGCAATCGAGCCGGGGCGCAGCCCGTCGCCCAAGGAAAACGACACGTCATAACGGCGGCAGATGTCGCAAATCTCGTCGAAATGCTCGTAGAGAAAGCTCTCACGGTGATGGTGCAGGCACCATTTCGCCATGATCGAGCCGCCGCGCGAGACGATGCCGGTGACGCGTTTGGCGGTCATCGGGATCATGTGGAGGCGCACGCCCGCATGGATGGTGAAATAGTCGACGCCTTGCTCCGCCTGCTCAATCAGCGTGTCGCGAAAGACCTCCCATGTGAGGTCTTCTGCGATGCCGTTCACCTTTTCCAGCGCCTGATAGAGCGGCACGGTCCCGATCGGCACAGGCGCGTTGCGGATGATCCAGTCGCGGATGTTGTGGATGTTCCGTCCCGTTGAAAGATCCATCACCGTGTCGCCGCCCCAACGGATCGCCCAGACCATTTTCTCGACCTCTTCCTCCATCGAGGAGGTGACAGCGGAGTTGCCGATATTGGCGTTGATCTTCACTTTGAAATTGCGCCCGATGATCATCGGCTCCAATTCGCGGTGGTTGATGTTGGCGGGAATAATAGCCCGGCCTTCGGCGATCTCCTGACGCACGAATTCCGGCGTGACCAACTCGGGAAGGGTGGCCCCGAAGCCCTCGCCATCGGTCTTCGCGCCCGACAGACGGCCTTCGTTCTCGCGGATGGCGACGAATTCCATCTCCGGCGTGATGATCCCGGCCTTGGCATAGGCCAGCTGGGTCACGGCACGGTCTCCCACGGCACGCAAGGGCGCGCGTTGATGCGGGAAGGCGGGCGTCAGGCGCTCGCCGGTGGCAAATCCATTGTCCGCCTCGGTCACCGCGCGGCCCTCGTATTCTTCGACATCACCACGCTGATGTTGCCAGCCGCCGCGCACATCGGGCAGGCCTTGGGCAATGTCGATCTGGGCCGCCGGATCGGTGTAGGGGCCGGAGCTGTCATAGACCCGGAGCGGCGCCTCGCCCGTCACCGCGATTTCACGCAGCGGCACGTGCAGCTCATGCAGATCGCCATGCACATAGATTTTCTGCGACGCAGGCAAAGCACCGGTGGTGATGGTGGGAATAGTGTCTTTCATTTCGGTCTCCTCATATGTGAGACCCAAGTGAAACGGGTAGCAGACATGGACCGCCGCCCCTGCGTTCAAACGCAAATGGGCCATGCGGCCCGAAAGGACCGCCCTCGTGTAAGAGATTGCGGAGATGCCCTTCGGTCTTCCTACGCCAGTGTCAACTGGGTCAGGTTCTAAGGGTCGCGTCACCGGGGTCTCCCCCTGTCTGCCTCTCAGTCCCCTAGGCGGGACTCCCCTGACGTGTCGTCATAGTCTCGTTGTGACGCGGGGCTGTCAACGCGAAAAACAAATTTCGTGATGCCCCGCGACGGGGTGGGAAAGGGCGCGCCAGAAAGGGTCTTTGGCGCATCCTCGGTGCGTAAGGGAGGCTTAGGCCTCCTGTGCTCGGGACGGCTTTCATATAAGAAAGCGCGGGACCCATCGGCGGTGTCAGGAAGGATGTCTGCAAGTTCACGGCCAAAAGGATCGCAAACCAATAGGCCACATCCGCAGAGGCAGCGTGATCGCCGAAGTCGAGCGACAAGATGATCGGTGCCACCACGGGCAGGACGATCAATGTCACCTCGATCCACTCGAACAGGAACCCGAGGATCATCACGACGATCAGGATGTGCCAGGCCCCATAGCCGGACTCGCGAATGAAATCGGTGATCAGATGCTCGCCGCCCAAAAGTCGGAAGGTCAGCGAAAAGACCATGGCGCAGACGACGGTCATGAAAATCATTCCGACCGTTTGCATCGAATCCGACAGGGTCTTGCGCAGTGATGTCCACCAGCCGGTATTTTCTTCGGCAAAGCGTTTCACGAAGTTGCCTTGCGATTTGGTGGCCACGGCATCCGGGATCGCAAATTGGGTTCGTGCGAGCAACGCGTAGATGAACGGACGCACAACAAAGGCGAGGAAAATCGCGCCAATCGCACCAACGCCCGCGGATTCCGTCGGCGTCGCCCAGCCAAAGATGATCGAGCCGAGCACAAAGAAAATCAGCAGGAAGGCAGGGACAAGACCGATCACCAAGGTGACGATCAATTGCAGAAACGACACCGATCCGGTGTTTTTCTGACGGGGGGCAAGCTTGGGTCTCAGGGTCGAGATCACAAGGATATAGACCAGATAAAGCCCACCGAGCATCATGCCCGGAACGAAGGCTGCCATGAACATCGTGCCAACAGACTTCGACAAAAGATCCGCGATGACCACGAGCATGATCGACGGCGGGATCAGAATGCCCAGCGTCCCGGAGGCCGCAATCGTTCCGGTGGCAAGCGTCTTGGAGTAGTTTTGCTCCAACATCAGAGGCAGGGCCATCATGCTCATCATCACGACAGAGGCACCGACAATCCCGGTCGCAGCCGCAAGGATGATGCCCAAAAGCGTCACAGCCAAGGTCAGCCCGCCCGGCACACGGCCCAACATGGTCTGAAGCGAGTGAAGCATATCTTTGGCCACGCCGGAGCGCTCCAGCATGACCCCCATAAAGACGAACAGCGGGATCGTGGTCAGCACGAGGTTCTCAGCCGCGCCAGCCCAGATGCGGGTGGCAATGGTGTAAAGCTGGATCGGGATCAGCTCGCCGGTCAACAGGCCGATTGTCGCAAAGCCGACGCCAACGCCGCCCATGACAAAGGCGACCGGGTAGCCGGTGAACAACAGCACTGCCATGGCCGCAAACATCATCAGCGGCAGATATTCGATAAAAAACTCCATCAACGTGTCTCCATCACGGCGGCATCGGTGGTGTGCGGCATATGCGAGGTCGGGGGCGGCGGCAGTAGGTCAGGCCGTCTGAGCGTGATCAGCGCAAGACTGATCCGACTGATCCCGGCCAATGTCACGAGATAGATGCCAAGCGGCAGCATGGCCTTGATCGCAAAGCGAAAAGGCAGCCCATCCACAGATTGTGACACTTCACCACGAATATAGGAGGTCCAAGCCAGCTGGGTCGCGAAATAGCCCGCGAAGCCACAAAACGGCAGCAACAGGAAAAGCCCGCCCAAAAGTTCGATCCACGCCTTTTTGCGTGGGGACAGCGTCGCGTGGATCAGGTCGATCCGCACATGGCTGTCCTTGATATAGGCAAGACCCAGGCTGAGCATGATCAGAATGGTGTGAAAATGCCACTCGGCCTCTTGCAGCCGGGTCGATCCGAGATTGGCAAAGCGCCGGGTCACAACGTTGAACATGACGGTAATCATCAGGCCCAAAAGGGCAAAAGACCCTATCTTTCCAAGGGCGACAAGCAGCGCGTCGATGGCGCGGCTGATCTTGAGAAGCGATCGCATGGTGTCCTCCGAAACAAATCCCTTCAGGTCACAACGCCCTGTCGCGAGGGCCTGTACCGAATAGTCAATGCGCGGGACCGGCCGAAACCGATCCCGCGCTCTGGGAGAAGCGGGTTACTGGATGTAGCCCATGTCGTTCCAGGGTTTGTATTCCGCACGGAAGGCGGTCAGGGAGTCCATCACCTCCTTGAACAGAGGATCGGATGCGCTTTCCTCTTCCACGACCGTGGCCCATTGAGTGCGCAGCTCGTCGAGCACCTCATCCGGCCAGACTTTGAACTCGGCGCCATTCTCGGCCATCCGGGCAAGCGCCGGACCTTGGGTGGCCGAACCTTCGGACAGGGTCTTGAGGGTGGCCTCGCCACAGGCGGTCTCGATGGCCAGCTGTTGACGCTCGCTCATCTTGTTCCAGGTGTCGAGGTTCACATAGACCGCGTTGACCGAGGTCTGCTGGTGTCAGCCGGGGAAGTAGGCGTATTTTGCCACCTCATAAAAGCCCATGTTCTCATCGGCGGAGGGGTTCGAGAACTCGCCGCCGTCGATCACGCCACGCTCAAGTGCGGCGTAAACCTCGCCGCCCGGGATCAGCTGAACCGAGGCGCCAGCCTTCGACAGGACTTTGCCGCCAAGACCGAAGTAACGCAGCTTTTTCCCTTTCAGATCCTCGACCGTGTTGATCTCCTCGTTGAACCAGCCGGATGTTTCGGGCGGGTTCAGCGTACAGACGAAGCCCTTCAAATTCAGGTCCGCGAGGATGCGGTCGAAAATCTCGTAGCCGCCGCCATTGTTCATCCAGGTCAAAAGCTCGGTCGCAACGGGGCCGAAGGGCACGGAGGTAAAGGCGCTCAGCGCCGGGACGAGACCGGAACCATAGCCGGGCGTGCCGTAGGCCATGTCGATGGCGCCTTGCGACACCGCATCGAAAAACTCTGTGCCGGGCACGAGCGCGCCGGGTTCAAAGACGTCGATCTCAAGCGTGTCGCCAGACAGCACTTCGATCCGGTCCGCCACCCACGGCACGATGGTGCCGATGACGGGGGTTTGGGTGGCATGGGCCGCGTGCATTCTCAGACGCAGGTCTTGCTCTTCTTGTGCGAAGGCAGCCGAGCCGAAAACGGTGACGACGGTGGCGATGGCCGTCATGCTTTTCAGGGCGGTTGTCAGTTTCATTGGGGTCTCCTCCTCTATGGTCGTGGCCAGGCGCGTGTTTGATGCGCTTTGGCCTAGGTGACCGAAGCGGGGCTGCTTCGGTCGCATGTCGTGCTGTGTTGCGCTGCCGGGTTTTAAAGCTCAGAGCCGGTAGCCGTGGCCGACGAGCCGCTCTACGTCGCCTTTCAGGCGCGGCGTCGGATCCTGTCCATCCATCAGCTCATAGACCACGTCGCCCGTGTAGCCGATGTCATCAAGCGCCTTCGCGAAGGCCGGAAAGTCGATCTCACCCGCGCCCACCGTGGTGTGCGCCCAACGGTCGGCCCAGCAGTCGCTGACATGCGCGAGGATCAGGTGATCCGCCACGTCACGCACGCCTTGGGCGGGGTCTTCGAAGGCAAAGGTGTTGGTGCAGTCGTAACAGATGCCGAGGTTCGCATGCCCGATCCGTTCGACCAAATCCGCGACCTTGCGTCCGGTGCCGAGCATTTCGAAGGGCAGCGTTTCAAGCCCGACCTTCACGCCAAGCTTTTCGCCATGTTCGGCAAGTTTGCCGACCTCTTCGCAAAGAAACTCAAGCGCGAGGTCTTCTGGTGTAGGCATGAGGCTGTGCAAACGCCCGACGGGCAGGACAAGGCAGGGGGCGCCAAGGTCCGACCCGATCTCGATGGCCTTACGGAACTCCGACATCGCAAGCTCATGCAGCCCGGCGTGCAGGGCCATCAGGTTCAATTCCATGGTGAAATTGACGGACACGCAGTGCAGTTCGAGATCAGCCATCAGCCGCCGTACACGGTTCCGTTCATAGGTGTCAAACGTCGAAGATTCGAGGTGCGGGGGGTAGGGGAAAAACTCGACCCCTTTGACGCCGGCATCGGCAATCCCCCGAAGCGATCCTTCAAGCGATGCGAAATGCCAAAACCCTGCTGTGGACACGCCTAGCGTTATTATCCTGCTCTCCTCCCGTTTGTGGTTGCGGCCTTCCGACAGCCACATTGCTAATAATTGTTGAATTAGTTCAGCAATTATTAGTATGAAATCAAATGCAAGACAAAATTGAAAATAGGCGTATTAATTTGCTATCAGCACATGTGGCGGCTCTGACGTTTTTCGGGAAAATCTGAACGTATCTTAGGCGTTAGTCCTTCGGACGCCCCTTTTTGCAGGTCGCAGATTTAGGCTGGCACGCGCTCGGGCCGGTCATCTCGGTGCCCGACCCCAGATGATTTTCCCAGATGCTCTGCCTAGAATCTCTTGCGCACCTTTGACGGTTCAGCACGCAAGCGTCCGGCATGTTTTCAATGATTGAGGTCTGTGCCGAAAGGTCGTGCCGGTGTGATGGTGCGGCGTTTAACGCGATAACAGAGGTGCCGAGCGCTGCGAAATGCGCTATCTGAAAGACTTAGATGAAGCCTCTCGCCAATAGGAACTCAAGTCTTGCGCAGCACAAAAATCATTCATGTCGTTTCATGTCATGCAGAGGGCGAAGTTGGCGATGTGATCGTCGGCGGGGTGGCGCCTCCTCCCGGTGACAGTGTGTGGGACCAGCGCAAATGGATTGCCGAGGATGAGACGTTGCGCAATTTCATGCTGAACGAACCGCGCGGCGGGGTGTTTCGGCATGTCAACCTGCTGGTGCCGCCCAAACATCCCGAGGCACAGGCGGCCTGGATCATCATGGAACCGGAAGACACCCCTCCGATGTCGGGATCGAACTCGATCTGCGTGTCGACCGTCCTGCTCGACAGCGGCATTCTACCGATGACCGAGCCTGTCACCGAGATGGTGCTTGAGGCGCCCGGCGGTCTGGTACGGGTGCGCGCGGAATGTGCCAATGGCAAGGCCGAGCGGATTTATGTCGAGAACCTGCCGTCATTCGTAAGCCGCCTTGATGTCCCGCTCACCGTGCCGGGGTTGGGCGAGATCACCGTGGACACGGCCTTTGGTGGAGACAGTTTTGTCGTGGTCGATCCGGTCGCGCTTGGTATCGATCTCAAGGCCGAAAACGCGCGCGAAATTGCGGAACTGGGCATCCGCATCACCAATGCTGCCAATGCGCAGTATCGTTTCGAGCACCCGGAAAAGCCGGATTGGGCGCATCATTCTTTCTGTCTTTTTGCCGGGCCGATCACCCGCGATGGCCATGAGCTTCGGGCACAATCCGTCGTGGCGATTCAACCGGGCAAACTTGATCGCTCGCCGACCGGCACTGCGGTGTCCGCGCGGATGGCGATTTTGCACGCGCGCGGCGAAATGGGTCCGGAAGACCGCTTCGCCGGCGTGTCGATCATCGGATCTGAATTCCATGGGCGCATCCTTGGGGCCGTCAAACTCGGCGACGTCGATGCCATCCGACCCGAGATCAGCGGGCGGGCGTGGATCACCGGCACGGCCCAGCACATGCTCGACCCGTCCGATCCATGGCCGGGTGGCTATCGCCTGTCCGACACATGGCCCCGGATCAAGGGATAAGATGCGGCCCCGAGCCGCACCTGCCGGGCGGATCAGAAACGATCGGCCCGGAACGGTGAGAGAGAAATCTCCGGTGTGCGGCGCGCGGCCAAGTCCGCCACAAGTTCGGCCGTGCCAGCCGATTGGGTCAAACCCAGATGGCCGTGACCGAAGGCATAGATCACGCGATCCGATTTCTTCGCGCGTGCAATGACAGGAAGGCTGTCGGGCATCGACGGCCGAAAGCCCATCCATTGCGTGCCACCTGACGGGTCGAAACCGGTCAGGAAGCTCTGGGCCTTTTCCACCAGAATTTCGGCACGCTTATAGTTCGGCGGCAAAGACAGCCCACCCAATTCCACCGCCCCACCAACGCGCAGTCCCTCACCGATACGGGTCACGACGAAGCCGTGATTGGCAAAGGTGACATGGGTGCGCAGATTGAAACTTGCGGTCGGGAAGGTGGTGTTATAGCCGCGCTCGGTTTCAAGGGGGATGCGCTCTCCCAAGGTGCGTGCGAGATGGTGGGACCACGCGCCTCCGGCGACCACGACCTGTGAGGCATGCACTTTGTGGCTGGTGGTTTCGACCTCCACACCGTCGAGTTTTGGCGTCAGGGCCCGAATGTCGGCCTGGTCGATTTCCCCGCCACTTTGGACGAAATGCTGTGCCAGAAACTCGGTCCATTGCGCTGGATCGACTGTATTCATCCAGTCAGGTGTAAAGCCCGCATGGGTGAAGCGCGGATGAAGCCCGGGCTGGATGTCGGCAATCGCCTCCGGGCTTTCCAACAGGTTGAAAGCGATGCCATGCTGGCGGCGGAGTTCCCAGGACGGAAGCGTGGCCCGGAACTGTGCGTCGCCTTCATAGACCTGAAGCTGACCCTCGCGACGCATGAGCGGTTCACCATTGACGGAGGCGATCAGCCGGTCAAGCGCCTGCCGGGACAGGTGCATCAGATCGGATTGCGCTTTGACAGCCGCCGCATAACGGGATTGGGCCGTCGCGCGCCAGAAATGATACATCCAGGGCATGATTTTCGGCAGATATGCCGGGCGCAGGGAGAGCGGACCCAGCGGATCAAGCAACCATTTTGGTGCCTTGCGCATGATGCCCGGCGTTGCCAGAGGTTCGATATCCGTAAAGGCGAAAGCCCCGGCATTGCCCCGCGAGGTCTCGGCCGCGATCCCTTTGCGGTCGAGCAACAGAACCTTATGTCCCGACTTCTGCAAAGCCAAAGCCGATGTCACCCCAATGATGCCTGCACCGATGACGATGATGTCGTGATGTCTGGACAGTGTCATGCTCTACCTCATGGAGTGAAAATTGCCCGGCGCACAAGGGGAACGCGCCGGGCGAGGGATCACAGTGTAATCCCGGCTCGGAACGGGTCTGTCTCGGCAAAAATCAGTTTGCTCTCGGCCATGACCCAGGCCTGGCCGGTGATCGAGGGGATCACGCCACCCTTCGGCCCTGCGGTGTAGGACAGACGATAGGTGCTGCCGATCACGCTTTCCTGAATGATGTCTTCGCCTTCGGACAACTGTCCTGCCGCCGCCAGACAGGCCAGACGCGCGGAGCTGCCGGTGCCGCAGGGCGAGCGGTCATAGGCATCGTCCGGGCACAGCACGAAATTCCGGGAGTGCCCGTTTTCCGAAAGGGCGGGGCCATAGAAGATCACATGGTCGATCCGTTCCTCTTTGGCATTGAGCGCCTCGCGCACCTGAATGGCCGCTTGGGTCAGTTCGGGGATATGTGCAGGCGTCACAGGCACCGGCGCGGGGTCCACGAGGTAGAACCAGTTGCCGCCATAGGCGATATCCCCGGTCACTGTGCCAAGCCCCTCGATCTCGACGGCGACACCGCTTTCGACGCGACGGCTTTCGATATTCGTCACCGTCACCGTGTTGGCATCCTTGACGTCAACCGTGACAATACCCGCAGGTGTTTCGATCTTATGGGTGCCAAGACCGATCTTGCCCATATGCATGAGCGTCACGGCCAAACCGATTGTGCCGTGCCCACACATGCCAAGCACCGCTTCGGCATCGAAATAAATGACGCCTGTGACACAGTCGGGATCGACGGGTTCCACAAGAAGGGCGCAGACCATCGCGACCTGACCACGCGGTTCCAGCACGACGGACTGGTAGAACGCAGTGTGCTCGGTCGCCAGTTTCTTTGCACGTTCGGTCAGAGGGCCGGATCCAAGATCCGGGCCGCCGTCCAGGATCACCCGTGTGGGTTCTCCGCCAGTATGACTGTCGATCACATGCATTCAGAGATCACTCCGCCTTGTTTGATCCAGTTCGCGTACCAGGCGTTGAACTGGTGGAACTGAGCTTCGCAGAATTTCGCTTGCGACGGACTCAGCGCATCGGTTTCGTTGATGTGCAGACGATACTCTTCGTGCCCTTTGAGAACCATCAGGTGTTTGAAGTAGAGAACCAGATCGACGCCTTCGTCGAATTTGGCGATCACGGAGAGGGCGTTCTCAAGCTCGCGGGCGCGCACATCGGCTTCGGGATTGCCTTCTGCGGCCTTCTTGGACAGAGCCACTTGCAGGAGTGCTTCTTGCGGGAAGATCGTGCCGATGCCGGTGATCGCACCCACTGCACCGCATTTGGCAATGCCGTGATACACCTCCGTATCGACACCCACCATCAGCAGAACGTCGTCGTCCTGATTGGTGATGTGTTCTGCCGCGTAGCTCAGATCGTCCTTGCCGCCGAATTCCTTGAAGCCGATGAGGTTCTTGTGCTCTTCGCGGAGTTTGAAGAACAGATCGGCTTTGGTGGCGTAGCCGTAATAGGGGCTGTTGTAGATGATGGCAGGCACATCAGGGGCTGCGTCGAGGATGGCTTTGAAGTGGTTGCGCTGTGCCGCCACGGACAGGCCACGCGACAGGACGCGCGGAATGACCATAAGGCCGGCGGCACCGACTTTTTGTGCGTGCGCCGCATGTGCGACTGCGGATTTCGTGTTGACCGCACCGGTGCCGACGATCACGGGCACGCCGGCTTTGGTCAGTCGTTCAACGCCTTCCATCCGCTCTTCGTCGGTCAGCAAGGGCCAGTCACCACAAGAGCCGCAATAGACCACACCGGACATGCCCGCCGCCATCATCTCCTGACCCCGGCGCACGAGGGCGTCAAAGTCGGGTTTGCGATCTGCGGCACAAGGGGTCAGAAGAGCGGGAATAGTGCCAAAAAACACATCTTTTTTCATGTCGGGTCTCCGTGGTTATTCTGGTTTGATCCATAAGGGGGGATGTTCGGGGGCCTTGCCCGTGCGGGCGGTGTCAGCGCATTGCGCCAGCGATCCGAAACGGACGGCGCGCTGTGACAGGCCAGGTGCGTAATGTGCATACTTTCCGGAATTGGTCATCAAGGTCTCGGCAGAGGGAGGGAGCACTGGCTCGGAGATTGAGCACCAGCAGAGGTCCGGCACAATTTTGACGCCCGCACCTTCGAGCCGCGCCTTGACGCCGGATGCTGTGATTTCTGCAAGGCTCTGACGCCCGAGTGTGATGATTGTCGTGACATCCGGATGCACGTGTGTGCCGTCCATCAGATCGGCAAAAGCGGTGCACTCAGAGGTCGAGAAATGCGGGCTGCCCAAGGCGACGAGTTCGACCTTCGCCGCCCCTTGGTTGAAGCCCTGCCAGAGCTGCGCAAAATCTGCGGGGCCAATCGTCACATGATCTGCGTCGGAGGCAGGGGCCAGATCGGCCTCGGGCGTGATGCCCGCGATATGCAGCATCGGCGCGGCGGAGGTTGTCCCGTAGGCTGCGCAGAGGGCTTTCAGGTCATTCTCCGTCGGGGGGGTGTGTTCCAAACCGCGAATGAGGGGAATGCGATCCGGTGCTTTTTGTCCGACGAGCCACCCGAGCATTGGCCAGAACGCATCGTCGATCCCCTCCGGCACTGTAACATCAATGATCCGCCGCGTCCTGCGGTTTGCGTCGAGGTAAACGCCGGTCTGGGCCGCACGTCCGGTGAGCGCAATACAAAGGTCCATGAAATCCGCGTGTTTGACGGTGCGGGCCCCCAAGACACTGTTGGCATAGATGACAGCATTGCTTTCGGCCCAAGCGATGTCTTCCCCCTGCGCGGGTTTATCCGCGAGCAGATATGGGGCGCAGGTGAAACTGGGTTTCGCGCCCATTTCGACATAGGCATCGGCCAGTTGGCTGGCGGGCAGGCCGAACTCTTCGGCGACGCCTTGGCTTCGCCAATTGGCATGATCTACGGAAATCGCGTTCATCGTCGTGGGCAGGCGCACGCGTCCGCCTTTGTCGGCCATGGCGCGTGCAAAGGTGAGGAACGCGGGGCTTGCGTAGATACAGCCATCGATATGCACCCGAGCGACATCGGTCAGTCGGGCGGCGCCCTGCGCCATGGCCATTGTAGTGATGATTTCCATCGCGACCTGCGCCGCTTCGCCATAGGCGCCCGAGAGGAAACGTTCATCCTCTGCGGTCAGCGCAAGCGCTGCGCTTTTTTTCGCCAGAGGCCACCGTATGTCGCCCGCGATCAGCGCGTCCTCACGGATCGTCACCTCAGGCTCTTCGGACAGTCGGTCATACTCTGACGCAGAAAGTTGCAGGACGGCGATAGGGCGGTCGAACAATTTGGTAGCGACCAATGCGCCGAGGGTCAGGATGTCTTCGTTTTCACGAAAAATCAGCGCATGAGGGGCGTTCTGAGCAAAAGCGAGCCCAAGCAGAACCCCGCTGCCGGTGCAGGACCCGCGACTTGTCGGCATCATGACAATCTTACCGGTCAGAAATTGCCCGTGCTGCGGATGATGCGCGTCGATAATCTCACCGGTCGCGGGATCAACCCCACCCCAGACGCTCAGGCCTTCTTCGCAGAGAAGCAGAGGCCCCGAGACTTCGGCGGCGACGATAACATCTGGCATATCTACCCTCCTGTTGTCAGAGCGCATGTGGTTGGGGGTGGTTGCATTTCGCAACATTTTCTATTCCGCGACCCCGTCACGCATTGCGTGCCGTTGTATTTGGCGCAAATATATGCTTAAACAATCACACATGGTAAGAAAAGAAAAATTATGATGAAAACGGAAAAAAGCGACGACCAAAATCCCGAGGCAAATTGGGAAGCGGAGCGTCATCATCTCCGCGCCGAACTTGGCGCGCGTATGAAATCAGTGCGCCAGTCCGCAGGCTTGACCTTGGATGCCGCGGCACAGCGCTCTGGCGTTGCCTTGTCCACCATTCACAAGATCGAAAATGGACGCGTTTCACCCAGTTATGAAAACCTGGTGCGGATCGCGCGCGCCTACGACATCGGGATGGAGCGTCTCTTCTCTGAAGATCATGAAGCGCATCAAACGACACGGTTGGCGATTACCAAAGCCGGGCAGGGACAGATCGTTCGCGCCAAGAATTTCGAATATGAAGTCTTGTGTAACGCCTTGGCGGATAAAAAGATCATTCCACTTGTGACGACGGTCGAGCGCCGCGAAAGCCTTCGCGAGGATGAGCTCGAATCACACTCCGGCGAGGAAACATTCTATGTGCTGTCCGGGCGCGTTGAGCTTGTGGTTGAGCATTATCAACCTGTGATCTTGGAGCAGGGCGATTGCGCCTATTTCGACAGCACCCTGAAACATGGACTTCGCGCGATCGACGACACGGAAACCAAAATCTTCTGGGCGTGCACCTATACCGACGTTGCCAACCAAAGCAGCTGACGCCGCGCAGTGGAACATACAGTGGAAAACTCTCAGATATCCGCAGGAGGCTACATGACCGATACACAGATCATTTCTGTCGCAGCGCTTGAGGACAAGGTCCGTTCGATCTTTCAATCTCACGGCCTGACGGCGGCAAACGCGCAGGCTGTGGCTCATGTGATTGTCGCCGGCGAACGGGATAATTGCAAATCACACGGGATCTACCGCATTGAAGGCTGCCTACGGGTTCTTGCCGCTGGCAAGGTGACCCCGGACGCCGTTCCCGAAGTCGTCGACAGCGGCAAAGCCGTGCTCGAAGTCGACGCGCATGGCGGGTTTTCCAATCCGGCCTTTTACGCCGCGAAAGATGCGTTGGTGGCCCGCGCCAAGGACACCGGGCTTGCGGCTCTGGTGATCCGGGATTGTCTGCATTTCTCGGCACTTTGGCATGATGTCGAGGCGCTCGCCGAAGAGGGTCTCGCCGCGCTTTCCATGTGCCCGAGCTATTCTTTTGTGGCGCCCGCCGGAGGCAAAGAGCCCCTGCTCGGTACGAACCCGATGGCCTTTGGCTGGCCGCGCGCCGGGGCATATCCTTACGTCTTCGACTTTGCGACCTCTGTGGCCGCACGCGGTGAGATTGAACTGCATCGTCGCGCGGGCACGCCCATTCCCGAAGGCTGGGCCGTGGATCGCGACGGTCATCCGACCACCGATCCGGAGGCGGCGCTCGACGGGGCCATGCTGACCTTTGGGGGGCATAAAGGCTCGGCGATTTCGACCATGATCGAATTGCTGAGTGGCGCGTTGCTTGGCGAATTCATGAGCAAGGAAGCGTTGGACTTCATGGGCGGTGGAGATCTCTTGCCGCGTCATGGGGCCCTCATTCTGGCGCTTGACCCGACGACTTTCGCGGCGCGGTCCGGGCGCGACCCGATCGCGGAAGGCGAACGGTTGCTCAGCGCCATTCCGGCACAGGGCGCACGCCTGCCGTCGGAACGTCGTTTCAAAGCCCGCGAAGCGGCGATGCGCGATGGCATCCTTTTGAGCACCGCCGAAATGGAGCAACTCGATCGCTTCTTGCGCGAGGGTCTCTCCGCAACAGACTGAGAGAGGCTGTCCTGAAAACATGAAGGCGCGGGACCAACATCCCGCGCCTTTTTATGTTGTCGAGGCGCCACTCAACTCTTGCATGTGACGCGTCGGTTTAGCGAACACTCGCCAGGAATTTTTGAGTTTCTTCGTGTTGAGGATTCCCGAAAATCTGCTCCGGCGCCCCGATCTCGGCCATGATGCCTTGATGGAAAAAGGCGACGCGGTCGGATACGTCACGCGCGAAACTCATCTCGTGGGTGACGAGGATCATCGTCATGCCCTCTTCGGCAAGCATCTTGAGCGTCTCAAGCACCTCACCGACGAGCTGCGGGTCGAGCGCGGATGTGACCTCGTCGAACAGCATGTAATCCGGCGACATGGCCAGAGCGCGCGCAATCGCCATCCGCTGTTGCTGACCGCCGGACAGCCGTGTCGGGTAGGTCGATAACTTGTCCCCAAGCCCCACGTGTTTGAGTTGCTTCTCGGCGATGGCTTCGGCATCGGCCTTGCTCATGCCAAGCACTTTGCGCGGGGCGAGGGTGACATTCTCCAACACGGTGAGATGCGGGAAGGCATTCCATTGCTGAAACACGATACCGATCTTTTGCCGCAGCTTGTTCAGGTCCGTGGATTTGGCATGAACTTCGGTGCCATCGACGACGATCTTGCCGGAATCGATGGGCTCTAACCCGTTGATACAGGTCAGAAGCGTCGATTTGCCGGAGCCGGAGCCCCCGATGACCGTGACGACCTCGCCTTTGGCCACATTCAGGTCGATGCCTTTGAGAACCTCAAGCTGGCCAAAGGATTTGCGGACATTTTGGATCTCAATCATTGGACCACCTTTTTTCGAGATACCCGCCGAAACGGGCAAGCGGGAAGCTGATAATAAAGTAGAACGCCCCACATATCAGCAGCAGGAACAGCGGCTCTTGCAGGCGCGTGATGAGGATTTGTGTGGATTTCAGAAGCTCGGTGACCTGCACGACATAGACGAGCGCCGAGTCCTTCATCACCCCGAGCGCCAAACCGATCCAGGACGGCAGGGCGACGCGGGTGGCGAGCGGCAGGACGATATGGCGCATGTCCTGGCCCCAAGACATCCCGAGCGAGCGCGCGGCACGCCGGGTCGTCTTCGGGACAGCATCGATGCCACCCCGCACGATCTCTGCGCAATAGGCCGCCGTATAAAGCGACAGCACCATGCAGGCGACGAAGAAGCCCGACAGTTGCAATTGCAACACCATGCCCATGAACGCATTGGCGAGCACAAGCTGGATCAACAGGGGCACGGACCGGAAAATGTCGAGAAAGAAGGTCAGCGGGGCGGCGAGAACGGCACCAAGCTGAACACGGATGATCCCGAACAGGATGCCGAGCACCGTGCCGATAACGACGGAAATCGCAGTGACGAGAATGGTAATCCCTGCGCCTTTGGCGAGGAAGATCACGTCCGTGAGTGAGAGAGTGGTATCAAACATTGTCTCAATCTCCCTCAATACCGGAACAGGCGCGCGGCGGCGAGGCGGGCCCCCAGGGTGATGACCTTTGTGATGATGTAAAAGATCACACCGGCAATGGCGAACAGCTCGAAGGTTCGGAAGGTCAGCGCGTTGAGATCTTGGGTGACACCGTAAAGGTCGGTGTTCATCCCCACAGTGACACCGAGCGAGGTCATGAGAATGGCCCAGACCATCTGGTTCGTCATCGGCAGGAAGGCGATACGCAGCATCTGCGGCAGGATGATGAACCGGAAAGATTGGCTCGACGTCATGCCAAGCGACCGGCCCGCACGTGTTTGCGTCTCGGGAATGGCTTTCAAAGCGCCGCGGAAGTTTTCGGCGAGATAGCCCGCGTTGTTGAAGGTGATGCCGATCAGAAGAGAGGTGAACGGCGAAAAATGAATGCCGAAACTCGCGATGCCGAAATGCGCCATGTAGATCTGGAACAGGGCAGGGGTGTTACGTGCGACTTCGACCCATGTGGTCGCAAATGCGGCGAGCGGGCGCGAACCGGACCGGCGCATCACGGTCAGAACAATGGCGAGGACGATGCCGATCAACATCGACAGCACCGCAACCTCCATTGTGACCATGGCGCCGTCCAGCATTTTCGGAAGCCGTGCGAGCACCTGCTTCCATTGGAAAGTGTAATCGAACATGTCCGCTATGTTTCCCTTTGCTGATTAGAAAGGCGGCGCGGGTGTTCCGCGCCGCCTGACATGTCGGGGTCAATTAACGGTACACGCCCTGAACGGTCAGGTCCGGCAGTTCGCCACCGATCCACTTTTCATAGAGCTCTTCATAGCGACCGGTGCGAACCTGTTGGTTCACGAAGAGGTTCAGGTAGTTGAGAAAGCCGTATTCATCGCGGCGGGTGAACAGAGCGACATAGTCGATGTCGAACGGCGCTTTGCCCACGACTTCGATGGCGTCGAAGTTGCCGGATTTCACAGTGGCCTGTGCCACGGTCGAGGTGGAGACGGTGGCGTCCAATTGCCCTTGGCTGAGAGCCAGAAAGACGTCTGCCTGAGTCTGGTAGGGGCGGAACGTGCTGCCTTCGCCCCATGCGTTGACATATTCTTCGAGGGCAATCGCCTCATAGGTCCCGGCGACGGCACCAACGGTGTGGCCTTTCATGGCTTCGAAAGAGTCGATGCCGGTTTCGGAGTTGGCGGTGACCGCCATATCAAAGGCAAAGTAGGGCACGGTAAAGCCGACGGTTTTGGCGCGCTCCAGCGTGTCGGACGTCGACGCGACACCCACGTCCACACGGCCGGACATCAGCGCCGGGATGCGTTCGGGGAAGGGGGTTTCAACGATCTCGGCTTCGACGCCCAGAGCGGCAGCGAGGTCGTTGCAGTAATCGACATCGAACCCGATCGGCTCGTTGTTGTCGTCGCGCATGCCCATCGGCGGGAAGTCGAGCACGACGGCACACCGCAATTTGCCAGACGCGATGATGTCGTCGAGCTTGTCTGCCTGAGCAGCGCCGGCAAGGCCGGTGGTGGCGAGTAAAACAGCGGTAAGGGCGAATTTCTTCATGAGTTGGACCTCTCTGTTGATCCTGTTTGAGACAGGTATATTTTCTATTTTTCGGTAAGAATTTTCGTATAAGAAAAATACTAGCGCGTAAAGAAAAAAATTGTTACGCCACACGCAAAGAGCGACAGCTCATCGGTTCCGTGTCTCAGGGAGGTTTTGGTCCTCATAACCGCTGAACAAGGGGTCGAAGGCATTTGTAACAAAAGGACAAGACATGACATTCACCCCGCATGGCAACCATCTCATCGCAGGCGCTTGGGTTGCCGGTGACGCGCGCTTTCAATCGGCTCCCGCGCAGGGGCCGTCGCACAGCTTTTCCAAGGGCACGCCAGCGCATGTGAATGCCGCGTGTGACGCCGCCGAAGAGGCGTTTTGGGACTATGGTTACACGACCCGCGAGGCCCGCGCCGCATTTCTGAACGCCATCGCGGATGAGATCGAAGCCCGCGCCGAGGCGATCACCGAGATCGGCACGCAGGAAACCGGCCTGCCCGAGGCGCGTCTGAACGGCGAGCGCGGGCGCACCACCGGCCAGCTGCGCCTCTTTGCAAGCCACATCCTGAGCGCCGCGTATCTCGACCGCCGCTATGACGAAGCCCTCCCGGATCGTCAGCCGCTGCCGCGTCCTGACCTTCGGATGATGCAGCGTCCCATCGGTCCCGTCGCCGTTTTCGGCGCCTCGAACTTTCCGCTCGCCTTCTCGACGGCTGGCGGCGACACCGCCGCGGCGCTTGCCGCGGGTTGCCCTGTCGTCGTCAAAGGCCACGATGCGCATCCCGGCACCGGCGAGATCATCGCCGAAGCCATCCATGCCGCGATCGAGACATGCGGCATGCCCAAGGGCGTCTTCTCCCTCGTGCAGGGCAATGACCGCATCGTCGGGCAAACTTTGGTCCAACACCCGCTGATCACCGCCGTGGGCTTTACGGGCTCGCTCGCCGGAGGGCGCGCGCTCTTTGATCTCTGCGCACAGCGTGAGGTTCCGATCCCGTTTTTTGGCGAGCTTGGGTCTGTGAACCCGATGTTCATGCTGCCCGAGGCGATCTCGGCCCGTGGCGCAGAGCTCGGCAAAGGCTGGGCGGGCTCGCTTGCCATGGGCGCGGGCCAGTTCTGCACCAACCCGGGCATCGCCGTGGTGATCGAAGGCAGTGAGGCCGACGCCTTTGTCGAGGCGACCCGCGCAGCACTTTCTGAACAGGGCGCGCAGGTCATGCTGACGGACGGCATCGCCAAAGCCTACAGCTCCGGTGCGGCGACCATCGGCGCTCAGGTGGGGGTTCAGGATCTGTTGACCAACATGTGCGACCAACGCGAGGCCAAGCCGTTCCTCTTTAAAGTGGCCGCCTCCGACTGGCTCGGCAACCACGCGCTGTCCGAAGAGGTCTTTGGCCCTCTGGGTCTCGTGGTCGTCGCCAAGGACGCGGACGAGATGGACCGCGTCGCCCGCAGCTTTAGCGGTCAACTCACCGTCACGCTGCACCTCGATGAGGGCGATGCGGCGCTCGCACGTCGTCTCTTGCCGGTGCTGGAACGCAAGGCGGGCCGTGTGCTTGCCAACGGTTTCCCGACAGGCGTCGAGGTCTGCGACAGCATGGTGCATGGCGGGCCTTATCCGGCTTCGACCAACTTCGGCGCCACCTCCGTCGGCACCCTATCCATCCGCCGTTTCCTGCGCCCCGTCTGCTATCAGAACATTCCGACGGATGTTTTGCCGCGCGATCTGGCCTAAATCACGGCTTGCAAGATGCGCGCCAAAAGCGCGCATCTTACGTCCCGGGAAACGCCGCGCCGATGCGGTGCTTGCCCATCAGGGAATGGCCGCATAAGCTGGCAATCGGCGCGCATATTTGGACTGAGGAGCGACACTGCTCTCTTCGTCCTCCAGCAAGCAGAAGTCGTAGAAGCGAGCAGACCTACATGGCGAACGCAGGCCGCGGAATCAAATCAATCGAGGTCAGCGGGCGTGTTCTGAGCGCTCTCATGGAAGCTTGGGAGCCGATGATGCTCCGGGACATTGCGGAACAGGCAGAACTGAAACCCGCGCTCTGCCATGCCTATCTGACCAGCATGAAAGATGTGGGCCTCGTGCATCAGGACCCGGCAACGGGCCTGTATCACACCGGTCATTTCGCGATTCACCTGGGGGTGAGATGGTTGGCCGAGAACCCGCGCATTCAGGCGGCAATCGAGGCGCTTCACCCTATGGCCTCCGAATTGGGGGTGATGGCGTTTTTGTCGCTGATTGGCCCGCTCGGCCCAGCTGCTGTGCATATCATTCCCGGCCCACGGACGACGGGTTTGAATCTGCGTTTGGGGGATCTGATTGCCCTCACTTCGACGACCACAGGCCGCGTTTTTGCCGCCTTCAGCACGGATCCCATGGTGCAAGGGCGGGCAGATGACGAGCGGACTTTGCTGCGCAAAGGGGATTGGCTCGGCGCGAGCCGTGATGAGGTGGATCTTGACGCGCTGCTGGATAATATTCGCGAAACAGGCCTTTCGGCGACGGCCAAGGCGCCGCTCCCGAGCCTGAACACCATCGCCGCCCCCGTGCATGACCCGAATGGGGAATTGGAATTTGCAATCACGCTGATCGGTGGCCACGATACCCTGTCGATTGACCGAGACAGTGAGGCGGCTAGGCGACTCTGCGCCCTGAGCGCGCGTCTCAGGACAGTTCCCGATGTGACCACCCCTGAAAAGAAAGAGCTGCGCCCTCTGCCTGTCGCTGAGGAACCGATCGAACGCGACTCCGGGCGTGGTGTGCGCTCCATCTATCTTGGGACGCGGTTGCTGCATGGGATTGCGGAACACAGCGGGCCGATGATGCTGCGCGATGTGGCCGCCTCTGCGGGGGTCGAGACCGGGCAGGCCCACGCCTATATCGCGAGCTATCGCAATATCGGTCTCGTCGAGCAAATCGAAGCCAACGGGCGGTATCGTCTCGGGCGTGTCGCACTTTACCTCGGCATGTCTTCCATGCGGATGACCGATCCGATGCGCCTTGCCTCTGATGCCGCGCATGCGCTGTCCAAGGCCACGCGCCTGAATGTGGCTGTCGCGATCTGGGGGTCCTTTGGCCCGAATGTGGTTCAGGTCCATGAAAGTGGCAGCCAGATCAGCATGGATACGCGACCGGGCACGGTGTATTCCATGGGGGGGACGGCGACGGGTCTTGTCTATTCCGCCTATCTGTCACCTGAGGCCGTCAGAGACGCGCTTGAGCGCGAAACATTCGACCCTTCGGACAGCTATCGTGTGGGCGCGAGGCTTGTGCCGGACGACGAGAAACTCGATGCCATTCGCGCCCAAGGCTATGCGACGGTCAGTCCGGGCACCGTGCCGGGCGTCTGCGCCTTTTCTGCGCCAGTCTTTGATCATACGGGACAAATCGCGCTCGCCCTTACCATCATCGGACGCGATTCCTACATTCTCCCAAAAAGCGAGGATGTCTTTGTGCCGATGCTTCTGAAGACAACGCGCACGCTGTCCGCCGACTTGGGATATACGAGCACGCGTTGCCTGCTAGAAGAGGATCAGGCGGGCAACGCGGCTCAATAGCGACCGCCCTTACCAGCGGCGCGCATGGCCGTCGAAGGCCTCAAGGTCATCCAGCGCCTCGTGACGAAGCTCATAGGCCAGATTGTAGAGACCATAGGTGGCCTTGTCGGTGTCCACGCCTTTGGCGTTCAGCAGGTCGAGAATCTGGACTAGACGGCGGGCAAGACGCGCGCGGTTAAAACCTTCGACCACCAGCACGGCGACGTTAGGATCGGCCGCGCTCAGTGGCGGGCGGTTCGGTTCAATCTCAGGGAGCGTTTCGCCGAGCCGCGCCGCGATCACTTCGGGAATCTTGATCAGGTCGGCCAAGAGCTCTTGCACCACGGCGATGGATTTCAGATTCTCCCCCATCGGCATGATCACCGAAAGTGCGACACCGCCCGTGCCGCCGCCGATCTGACCCAGAAGCTGACAGGTGTTGCGCCAGGAGTCGCGGTACTGATCGAGGATCGAGTTGAACCAATCCGAGGTCCCACCCGGATGTTCAGGCCAAGGCTTGGCGGCGAGTGTCGCAAAGGCGTCGATGTCGGAGGTCGGGTAGAACATGAAATAGCGCGGCAGGGTGCCGTCGCCCTCGTTGTAGCGGCGACCATATCGTCCCGGATGGTTCACATCAGATGTGCCGCCGTTCGACATCGGCCACGCGACCGGAAATATGTGAGCGCGCAACCTTGCCAGAAGGTGAAAGCGGAGATTTTTCCACAAGCACGCTCGCGGAGCTGGCGCGCAGGTCAGGCGAGCCCAAGTGCATGGCATGGTCTCTGGCGTCCCGGCAAAAAACAGATTCCGCCGAGACGCCATCTCTTGTAAATATTGATCGATCTAGTCGTAATATGTGCAAGGGGCGGCGCGATGCTCACTCAAAAGACAAAATATGCGCTGAAGGCTCTGACGGTCTTGGCCGATGAGCGGGCGCAGGATGGAACGGCTCTGCGGATCGAAGAGATCGCGGAGCGATCCGGGGCCCCCAAACGCTTCCTTGAGCACATTCTTCTCGATCTGAAGCGGGCGGGTCTGATCGGGAGCCGTCGCGGTAGAAATGGGGGATACGAACTGATCAAGGACCCTCGGCGCGTATCTTTGGCGGAGGTGCTTCGCCTGATTGACGGCCCGTTGGCTCCGTTTCCGTGCTTGTCTCGCAATGCGTATCAGCGCTGCGAGGACTGCAAGGACGAAGTGAGCTGTAGCGTGCGTGCCGTGTTCGGGGGGTTTTACACGACCTATATCCTCATGCTCGAATCACTCACTCTGTCGGATCTGATGCGTGAGGCGCGACCGCTCGAACGCTTTGGCCTGCCGGGGCTTGGGGGCGGAGAATAATATTCTATAATCACGATCAAATTAGACGTGATTTTTCCTTTGCAAAACACGACTAACCCTGTCGTTATTAACGTGTCAGGCGGTGCAGGACGCTTTCTCGGGCCAAAACCCGAGATGTCCCCATCGTCCTGACACGACGAATTCGACAGCGATGAGCAAAGGAGATCACATGCTTCGCACGATTCAGATCGGCAGCCATGTGCTGGCACAGGGCACTTTCATTCGCCGTCTCGATGACGGCCAGATCGAAATTGACGCGGGCAATTGCCGTATGGTTGGTCGCCCGATTGCGCGTGGCTGGCACCCAAAGGCCATGACCAAGGTTCGCGACGGAGCATTCCGTAAAACCTTTTCTCGCATCAGTTTGCGCCGAGGTGTCGTGGCGGCATTGACCTCGCTCGGTCTAACTTTCGGGGTCGTGATGCCTGCGGGCGCGCAGGAGGGCACAGAGATCCTCAACGTGTCCTACGACCCGACGCGCGAGTTCTATCGGCAATACAATGAGCTTTTCAGCGCATGGTGGGAAAGCGAAGGCCACGCGCCTGTGACCTTGCGACAGTCGCATGGCGGCTCCGGCGGACAGGCGCGTGCCGTCATCGATGGGCTGGAGGCGACTGTGGTGACACTCGCGCTTTCGGCTGACATTTCGGCCATTGCCGAACGCACAGGCAAGATCCCGGAAGATTGGCAATCGCGCCTGCCGCACAATTCCTCGCCCTACACGTCAACGATCGTGTTTCTGGTCCGGGATGGCAATCCTCTCGGCATCGAGGATTGGGATGACCTTGCTCGTGACGACGTCGCAGTCATCACCCCGAACCCCAAGACCTCTGGCGGGGCGCGCTGGAACTTCATGGCGGCTTGGGCTTGGGCCATGGAGGAATATGACGGCGACGAAGCGCAGGCGCGCGCCTATCTGGGCACGCTGTTCCGCAACGTCCCTGTGCTTGACACCGGGGCACGCGGCGCGACCAACACCTTCGTTCAACGCGGGATTGGGGATGTCTTGCTGGCCTGGGAAAACGAGGCCTTCCTGGCTCTGGCCGAGCAAGGCGACGGTGCATTCGACATTGTCGTGCCTTCGGTTTCGATGCTCGCCGAACCACCCGTGACGCTGGTTGATGGCAACATCACATCAGAGCGCCAGCGTGACGTCGCCTATGCCTATCTTGAGCACCTCTATAGTCCCGAAGCGCAGGCGCTCGCTTTGCAAAATTACTATCGGGCCTGGGATACCTCCGCCGCCTCGCAAGAGGATATCGCCCGCTTTCCTGAGGTGACGCGGCTGTCCATCGACGATTTCGGCGGATGGGCAGACGTGCAGCCCACCTTCTTTGGCGATGGCGGTGTTTTCGACCAGATCTATGAGGAGCAATGACCATGCGGGCGGGCATTCTACGCTCGCCCTCACCCTTGCCGGGGTTTGGGCTGAGCTTCGGGATCATGATGGCGGCGCTGTCCGTTGTTGTCCTTTTGCCGATCATGGCGCTTGTCGGTCGCGGCGTGATGATCGGGCCGGCAGAGCTATGGGAGATGGTGGGCACAAGGCGCATTCGCGCAGCACTCGCCCTGTCGTTTCGCGCGGCCTTGGTGGCATCCCTGTTTAATCTGGTGTTTGGGCTTGTGTTGGCCTGGGTTCTGGTGCGCTATCGGTTTTGGGGACGTCGCCTGATTGATGCGGCGATTGACCTGCCTTTCGCATTGCCGACTGCGGTGGCAGGGATCGCATTGACGGCGCTTTATGCGCCAAACGGCGCCCTCGGTCAGGTGCTTGCGCCGTTGGGAATCAAAGTGGCCTATACCGAGATTGGCATCTGGTTGGCGCTGATTTTCATCGGGCTCCCTTTCGTGGTGCGCACGGTTCAGCCGGTCATCGAGGAGATCGACCGGGAGGTCGAAGAGGCCAGCGCCACCTTGGGGGCCAGCCGGGCCTATACCTTGCGTCGGGTGATCCTGCCGATGCTCGCCCCGGCCTTGCTGACTGGTTTCGCCCTCGCGTTGGCCCGCTCGGTCGGAGAATACGGATCGGTCATTTTTATTGCCGGGAACCTGCCGTTCAAGACCGAGATCGCGCCGCTGCTGATCGTGATCCGGCTCGAAGAATACAACTACGACGCGGCCACCGCGATTGGGCTCGCCATGTTGCTGATCTCTTTCGCGATGCTGCTGGTCATCAACATCATCCAGATATGGAGCAGACGGAGGATTGGCGATGTCTGAAGTGAGTTTCACCCCCCGTGCGACCTCGGTCACCACAGAGACCGCTCTGACGAGGCGGATTGTGATCGGGGTGGTCATGATCCTGATCGCGGTCCTGCTGTTCGCGCCGCTGATCGCTGTCTTTGCCGAGGCCTTGCGCAGCGGCTGGGCCGCCTCGCTCGAAGGTCTTGCCTCGCCCGATGCGCAGGCCGCAATCCGGTTGACACTGATTGTGGCGGCAAGCGCTGTGCCTCTCAATGCCGCTTTCGGCATCGCGGCAGCTTGGGCGATCACCAAGTTCGACTTCCGTGGCAAAGCCCTTTTGATCACGCTGATAGACTTGCCTTTTTCGGTCTCGCCGGTTGTGGCGGGTTTGGCCCTTGTGATGCTGTTCGGCACAAATTCCTGGCTCGGGGCCTGGCTGATCGCCCACGACCTGAAGGCCGCCTTGACCTTGGGGGCGTCGGGCTGGCGAACGTTCTTCACGGTCACGCTCCCGAATATCCGTTGGGCGCTGCTCTATGGGGTGCTGCTATGTAATGCCCGGGCCATGGGTGAATTTGGCGCCGTCGCTGTGATCTCCGGCAAAATCCGAGGTGAGACGACGACCATGCCGATCATGATCGAGATGCTTTACAACGAGTATCTTTCGGTTGCCGCCTTCTCTCTGGCCGCCGTTCTGGCGCTCCTTGCACTGCTCACTCTTCTTCTGAAATCCCTGCTCGAATGGCGCTATGCGGGCCTTTTGGCCGCGACCCGACGCCACTGAAAGGAGCCAACATGTTTGTTCAAATCGAAGAAATCGCTAAAGAATTCGGCAATCAACGTGCGCTTCACCCGGTATCGCTCAGCATCCCCTCTGGAGCATTGATCGCGCTGCTCGGCCCCTCGGGGTCCGGCAAGACGACGCTTCTGCGGATTTTGGCCGGACTGGAGTTCCCGACCTCAGGCCGTGTCATGTTCGATGCGCTGGATGCGACAGGGCTCAGCGTGCAAGATCGCCGCGCGGGGTTTGTTTTCCAGCATTACGCCCTCTTTCGGCACATGACCGTATTCGAGAACGTGGCCTATGGTTTGCGCGCGCGCACACGCGGCGAGCGCCCGGCCGAGGCCGAGATCGGGCGTCGCGTGAACCGGCTTCTGGACCTCATCCAGCTTCCGGATATCGGCGCGCGCTACCCCAGCCAACTCTCGGGCGGTCAGCGCCAGCGGGTGGCCCTCGCGCGCGCATTGGCGATCGAGCCGCGTATGCTTTTGCTCGACGAGCCCTTCGGCGCCCTGGACGCCAAGGTGCGCAAAGAGCTGCGTCAGGGGCTGCGCGAAATCCACGACACCACCGGCCTGACCACGGTTTTTGTGACGCACGATCAGGAGGAGGCTTTGGAACTCGCCGACCTTGTGGTCGTGATGTCGATGGGCCGGATCGAACAGGTCGGCAAACCGTCAGACATTCGCGCGAACCCAGCGAGCGATTTCGTGCGCGCGTTTACTGCAGCTTAGGACTGCGTGGGTGGATGCAAAGTCCAACACATATCGCCGCGTCAACTTGGCTTCGGGTGGCTCTCTGGCTCACGACGTCTTCCGTCCCGGCGGAGGGGGCTTTTGCGGTCACGGGGTGGCGTGTTCGCACGGCTGTTCCCAAGTGGTGGATTGTCTGGCGTGGTCACGTCGATGCACAACGCCGTTTGTGCGCGATTGTCCTGCCCAAGCCATGGATTGGATGGGATGATCCAATTTGGCAGGCGCTTTTGCATCAGCGGCTACATGCGGTCGGGCTTTGCCCCGATGAGCCGGACCCTCGGCTCCTTCTTCAGGCCGAGCGAGAGATTTTCGCCCGGCTTGCTCCCCCCTGGACCAATATGATGGCAAGGCGATACCGATGAGCGATCTGACACTCGACAGAATTGACAGGAAGATTCTGAACCAATTGATGCGGGACGCGACGTTGCCCGTGGCGCAGCTCGCGGAGCGGGTTGGTCTGTCCCAGACGCCCTGCTGGAAGCGCATCCAGAAGCTGGAAGCCGCCGGCGTCATCACGGGCCGGGTTGCGCTTGTCGATCCTGTCAGGGTTGCACCGTGTTCGTGGAGATCGAAGCGTCCGACCACACACCGGAATGGCGCGCCGAGTTCCGCAAGGTTATCCCCCAGTTCCCCTCCATCGTTGAAGTTCACCGGATGGCCGGGGATATCGACTATATGCTCAAAGTCGTCGTGCCGGATATGGGCGCATTTGATGGGTTCTATCTTGAGTTCACGCGCAGGCTTCCCTGCCGCAACATCACGTCGAAGTTCTCGATGGAAGTGATCCTTGCCTCGACCGCATGGCCCATCGACACGGAGACGGCCTGAACCTGTTGTGAAAGCTAGATCGTGCCCGGCCCTGACCCATCCGGGCGAGGCGTCTGCGGCGACGGCGCAGGACCGCTTCGAACCCCTATCAGTCAGATGCAAGATCGAGAGCATGGCCATTTCTTGGGGTGTCTTGAAGGCATCCCGCTACGGCCACGTAATATACGAGGCGCAGATGCCGGTCCTGATCGACGATCAGCGTTGTATGGTCGAATGCAACCTGACCTCGGTCTGGCATCTCGAAACTGCGACGCCCCTCACATCGACCCTGCACGTCATGGTCGCGCCACAGGCGACGAAAGGTGCGGGACGCCGTTTGCAAATGATCGGCCAAGTCTTGCATGTCGCTCCGGTGATGTCCGGCAGCATAGTCACGTCGGAAGCTGGCGACGATCTGGGCCGCTTGCCGAGGCCAGTCCTGCACGCGGCAGCTCAGCCGTTCATCTGCGAAATACATCCAGAGCATGTTCCGTTGGTCTTTCGGGTAGTCCGAGAACCCGAACAGGCCGTCGCCTGCGGCATTCCATCCGATCACGTCCCAGCGAAGGTTCATCACGAACGCAGGTCGCTGCGTCAAGTCGTCCAGCAGCACCCGGATCAACGGTGGCATCTCGCACCATGTATCTGCCGGGGCCGAGGGCGGACGGTTCTGCGCAAGAAGGTACAGGTGCTGGCGTTCTTCGGGGCTCATCCGAAGGGCGCGCGCGACGCTGTCGAGAAGATGGGCCGAAACACGGATGTCTCGTCCCTGCTCCAGCCACGTATACCAGCTCAGGCCGATCCCTGCGACGGTCGCGACCTCCTCGCGCCGCAGGCCGGGGGTGCGGCGGCGTGCACTGCGCGGCAGGCCCACATCCTCAGGCTGTACGCTGGCGCGTTTGTGGCGCAGGAATTCCGCCAAATCCTGACGGGTGCGGGAAAGACGGGTGGTCATGGTGCTGCCAGTAATAGGATAATTTACCCCATAGTAACAGAATAAAAGCTGCGCGAAAGGACGTCATGATCTCGAAGAAGGAGCTGTCATGCCGACCGAACCCACCCCTCGCCACCTTAGCGTGGCCCCGCTTTTCGCCCTGTTGCTTGGTGGCTTCATCACCATTTTCGACCTGTTCGTGGTGAATGTCGCGCTGTCTTCCATCCGCGCCGACCTGCAGGCGGACCTGTCGGGGATCGGCTGGATCGTTGCAGGATACGAACTGACCTTCGGCGTGCTTCTCATCGCCGGCGCAAGACTTGGCGATCGGTATGGACGGCGCCGCGTGTATATACTCGGGACGATCTCTTTCACCCTGACATCAGTTCTCTGTGGCTTGGCGCCCGACACAGAGGCCCTGATTGCTGCGCGGCTGCTGCAAGGCGCGGCGGCGGGGATTCTGTTCCCGCAGATTTACGCCATGCTGCGCGTACTCCTTGATGAAGAACGGCGCCCGCGCGCGTTCGGCCTTCTGGGCATGGCCTTAGGCCTCGCGGCCATCGCGGGGCAGGTGCTGGGCGGCTGGATCGTCACGGCGGATATCGCGGGCCTCGGGTGGCGGATGATCTTTCTGAGCAACCTTCCGGTCGGGCTTGTCGGTGTGCTCTGCGCGTTCAGGTTGCCGGAGAACAGTCAGTCCAACGCAGCGCGGATCGACCGGGCAGGGACGCTCCTCGCCACGCTCGCGCTGCTCTTGCTGCTTGTGCCGCTTCTGGAAGGCGCGCATTCAGGATGGCCGCTCTGGACATGGGTCAGCTTCCTTGCCTCGGCCATCACCGTGATGGTGTTTGTGGCATGGGAGCGGCGAGTGACATCAAATGGCGGCGCAGCTGCGGTGGACCCGGCCATGTTCGCCAACCGTAGTTTCGCCGTCGGCTCAGGCGTCGTGCTCCTGGTCTATTCCACCTCTACATCCTTCTTCCTTGGTTTTGCGCTGCTGGTGCAGGAAGGGCTTGGACTTTCGGCCTTCGCAGCGGGCGCCTTGTTTGCACCTGCAAGTGTGGCCTTTGTCACGGCCTCCATGATGGCGCCCCGTGTCGTTGCGCGGTTCGGCACCACAAGCATTGCCGGTGGCGCGGTAATTTACCTCGCCGGAACCGTGGCCGTCGCCCTGACTGCTTTGGCCAACGGGAGCGTAGCATGGATGATCCCCGCTCTGATCGTGTTCGGATTCGGCCAAGGCCTTTCGATGACACCGTTGCTGAACTTTACCCTCGGCTTCACAACGGAAGATGAGGCAGGAATGGCGGGCGGCATCCTCTCGACCATGCAGCAGGTCGGCGGCGCGATCGGCGTGGCCGTGATCGCAATCCTCTTTCGCCAGCTCCTGAGCAATGCAGGATATGCCAACGCATTCGCCGGAAGCTTGATCTATAACATTCTGGCGCTGATGCTGGCGGCGATAGGCATCGTGTGGCTGACACGGCGCAGGTCACGCGCTGGTATCCATACGTGACATGCGCCCAGTCCCCGTTTCTGCTCGTCGGCCACGACGTGCCTGTCGCACATCATGCTCTGCCATCCCGTATAGCGCTGACAGCTGGGCATCGGTGATCATCTCGTCTGCCCGGCCACTGCGGCAATGTCCCTGTCTGTCGATGGTCAGAACACGGTCTGCAACCCGTTCAATGAAGAACGGATCATGACTGGTGAAGATAAGCCCGTAGCCCTGTGCCGCCAGCCCTTGCAGCAGTTGTGCCAGGTGTTCGCGTTTGCCGAAATCCAGCGCGGCGAGGGCACTGGCGGCCCTTGCCCGGTCAGCCGCGCCGGGAGCCGCAAAGGGGCCAAGATGGGCTGTGCGGCCAGCCAGAACATAGTCGCTCACCTTGTCAGGAAAAGGCGCGCTCATGCTCTGCGGCACATAGGCGATGCGGTGGGCAATCTGGCGGCGGGTGAGCTGCGCCATCGGGGTTCCACCGAGTAGAATATCGCCGTCATGCGCCGGGGCGAGCCCGAGAATCGTGCGAAAGAGTGTCGTCTTGCCCGCGCCATTGGGGCCGAGCACGCCCAGAATTTCGTTCCGGCAAAGCGTGATGTCGATACCCCGTGCCACGGTCTTCTGCGCGGCGCCGATGGCAAGGCCGGTGGTGCGGATCAACTCCATCCGGTGTTCCTTCGTGCAAGCAACACGAGAAAGACCGGCGCGCCGATCACCGCAGTCAGAACGCCGAGCGGCACTTCGGTGGTGGCGATGGAGCGGGCGAGCGTGTCGATCAGCACCATAAGTCCGGCGCCGAGGATCAGCGACATAGGCAAGACACGATCGAACCGTGCGCCGATGGCCAGCCGCGCCATATGCGGCACCATCAGCCCGATCCAGCCAATGGTGCCCGCCGCCGCCACAGCCGCCGATGTGATCAGTGTGGCAGACCCGATCACCAGCCAGCGCAGGCGGCGGGTGTCGACCCCCAGAGCCTTGGCCTCATCTTCGCCCAGTGCCAAGACGCCGATGCGCCAGCGCAGGAGGAACAGCGGCACGAGGCCCAACAGCATCGGCGGCACGATCAGCCAGACATCTCCGCGCTGAATGCCCGCAAGGCTGCCAAGCAGCCAAAAGGTCATCGCCGGGAGCTGATCGTCCGGGTCTGCCAAGACCTTGAGCAGAGAAATTCCCGCTCCGGCCAGCGCCCCGATGGCGATGCCGCAGAGCACGAGGGGCAATGTCTCGGCGCGTCCGCCCACCGCGCGGCCCACAAGCATGACCAACGCCACCGTGCCAAGGCCGCAGGCAAAGCTCAGCCCTTGAATGGCAAGAACCGGCAGGCCCAGAAAGATCCCCAGCACGGCGCCAAGCCCGGCTCCGGCCGAAACGCCCAGAATATCGGGCGAGACCAGCGGATTGCGGAAGGTGACCTGATAGGCCGACCCGGCCGCCGCCAGCGCCGCGCCAACCAAAGCGGCTGCCAGCACACGGGGCAGACGGATATTGAACAAGACGGTTGCCTGCGGGCCGGAGGTCTCTTGCCCGCTGAGCCCCAGCGCGATCAGCCGCAGCACATCCTTCGGGGGCAGGTGGTAGGGGCCAATCAGCGCGCCGAGCAACAGAACGGCCAACACGACCAGACCCGCCACAAGCATGACGGGTCTGCCCTGTGCGGCGCCTGCGACCGGCGCGCGCGATGCTGTGTTACTCTCCGACAAGGGCGGTCAGCGCCTCGTCATCGGGGGTGACCTGATAGAAGAGCGTGTAAAAATCGCGTACATCCTGACGCAGATCGCTGTTGGCTTCTTCGAGATAGAGCGTGTTCATCGCCCAGCGAAGGCCGATCAGCCGGTTGACCGAGGGCGGGCTGTCGATAAAGCCGAAGGGCGCGCGTGCGGCCAGATAGACCCGGCCATCGGCCACGGCGGGCACATCGGCCCAGGCCGGATTGCTGCCGACGGTCTCGGCAAAGCCCGCATCAATCGTGACGATCACATCGGGCGCCCAGGCGAGCACATTTTCCGGCGAGATGTTGGACAGCCCATCATTGGACGCCTCGACCACATTGCGCGCACCGACGCGCGAGATGATCTCGGCATTGAGCGAATTTGGCCCGGCGGTTTCCAGCCCGTCGGCGCTGCGCGCGAGATAGACACCGGGGCGGTCTGCCTCGGGGATGCCCTCCAGCGTGCTGTCGACCATGGCGAAGGTCTCTTCGGCATAGCTTGCAAGCTCTTCGGCGCGCTCGGGCACGCCCAAAATGTCACCCAGAAGGCGCAGGGCGGCGGGGGTGTTGTCGAAGGAGCCGTCGATCAACACATAAGGAATGCCAGTCTGTTCCTGAATGCGCGCGGCAAGATCGAGATAGGTATCGTTCACCGTGCCGAAATCGAGGATCAACTCCGGCTCGGCCGACAGCAACACCTCAAGGTTCAGCGTATCGCCGCGCCCCGTGAGCCGACCAAGGGTCGGTAAGTCATGGGTTTGGGGCAGAAGATAGGGCAGATCCGCCTCCGCAGGCGGTCGGACCCAGCCGATCATCGCATCGGGGTTGAGCGCATAGAGCAGCGCGGCGGCCGGAGGTCCGGCGGCGAAGACGCGTGTGGGGGCATCGGGAATGGTGACGGTGCGGCCTGTGGCGTCCACAATCTCATGCGTCTGAGCGCGGGCTTGCAGGGGGACGACAAGCACGAGGGCCAGCACGACCAGCGCGCTGCGCAGGATTCCCAAAGGCTTCTGTGGGCACATTGCGCGCCGAACAATCGTCATTTCAAAACTCCATGACTTGGTTTGATATCCAGAAGCGGGGTGCCATCCACGCAATCGAGCCCGCGCAGCCAAAGCGTGGTGCCCTCGATCCGCTCAAGCTGCACGATGGACGAGGCGATCAGATTGGGCCGCATGGGCGAGCGGATGGCGAAAGTGCCGATGGTCTGCCCGTCATTTCGCGGCGATTGCTGGCGCAGATCCCGCCGCCCCAGATGCATCCAGTAGAGCAGTTGCATCGGGCCGGGCTTTACGCCTTTGAGCGCCTCCTGCCAGATCGGATCAAGCTCGGCACGGCAGAGCGGACCTGTCTCGGCATCTCCGCGCTTGGGACAGTCACGCGAAGTGGTCCAGGGGGTGTGCAAGGTGCCGATGAACAGCAGGCTGGCATCGCTTCGGTCCGGCACGGGGCCGGTCATTTCGCCGGGTCGCAGATCAGCTTGGGTCATTCGGCCTTGTCCGCCATGACATCGCTGGCCGTGATCCCGCAAGCGTCGATCCGAACGCGGGCGGTCACGGCCCCGGGGGCCACTTCGGTTACGCTGCCGGAAAGCGTGTTGCGGGCGCTGCGTTTCATTGGAAATTCCCTACCTTGTTCGACAGTATGGCCCTGGCCACTGTCGGCACAGGCGCCGGGCAGGCATTCTGCCCCCGTCATCTTCGTTATGTTTATAGGGAAATAACGCTGGCTGTCCATGCCCCATGCCCCATGCCCCATGCGCTTTGGCCTTTGCACCATGCGTCCATGAAGTACGTCGGCGCGTCGGGTCATGCAGTACGATTTCACAAGGGGCCGTTTGTACCCGCGCAAAAGCTGCTTGCGAAGGCCCGCATCTTCCTACTCAGAGGTTTCGGAAAGCAGCCCGGTGATGCCCTTATAGTGCTGCGACACCCCATCATGCAGCGGATACAAAACGGCCTGAAGGGAGTGATAGATGTCCGGTTTACCGGTGAACTGGCGGTCGCAGGGACGGCCTTGTGCATCGATTTCCGGGAACCAACCATGGCCCTTTTGATCGATAAATAAGGTAAAAGCGGTGTCCCAAAGGCGGGTGTACCACGCGTGGTCCGAGGCGCGCCCGTCCACTTTTAAAAGTGTGGCAACGGCCCCAATCGCTTCGGCCACAGGCCACCAATATCGGTCACGCACACGCTGCGACCCATCGAAATCGAGCGTGTAGGCAAACCCTCCCTCGGGCAACCAAGCATCATTGAGCGCGGTTTCGATCAGCGCCCGTGCCTTCTGCAGCGCCCCGGTGTCGGGGCGTCCCGAGAGGTCCCAATGCTGCAAAAGGAGGCGGCCGATCTCGAAGGAATGGCCCGGCGTTGTGCCATAGGGGCGGAACATCGGATTGCCCTCATAGGTTTCGTCCACGCTCCAGTCCGCACGGTAATGTTCCGGCAATCGCCAGCCGTTGGAGGCCCCAATGTGATCGACGAAAAAGGACAAAATCCGACCGGCGCGTTCGAGATAAACGGCCTCGCCCGAGGCCTCAAACGCACTCAAATGCGCTTCGATTCCATGCATATTCGCGTTCATGCCGCGATAGTCCGAAAAGATGCTCCAATCCCGGCGGAATTCGTCTTGCATCAAGCCTGCAGGTTCGTCCCAAAAGCGTTCAGAGATCACCTTCGTGACATCATCGCGCAAACGTTTGGCGTCCGCATGACCCGCGGCCTCGGCGCTGGCGGCTGCCAGCAGAACAAACATGTGACCATAGGCCAGCTTGTCGGTGTCGACCGGGCCGCTCGCGTCGAAAGACCAAATATAGCCGCCATACTCGCTGTCCCGATGGTTGTCCCATAGGGCACGCATCCCGGCATCGACAAAGGGCATGCAGCCGGGATGCCCCGCCAAATGTCCCAAGGCGTAGGAATGCACCAGTCGCGTTGTGGTGATCAGCTCCTGCGGGCCTTCGATGGCGGCCCCGTCGCGGTCGAGAACCGCCAATCTTCCATCCGGGCGCAGACTGGCGCGGAACAGATCAAGTTGGCCGCGCGCGTCCTCTTTTAGTCGCGCCACAAAGGCTGGATCATGCACGTCGGTCAATGTGGTATGAGGCAGTGTCACGGCATTTCCTTCAGACAAAACTGGCATCGATCAGATGCTGGGCATAGGGGTCAGTGGCGCGACGCGCGGCAATGGCCTCTGGTGCGAACTCATCGACAAATCGGCCGTCCTTCATCACCAGAATACGATCGCACATATGCGCGATGACCGACAGGTCATGGCTGACCATCACATAGGTAAGTGCTTCGGCGTCTTTCTTATCCGACAAGAGGTTGAGCACTTCGGCCTGAACGCTGACATCCAAGGCCGAGGTCGGTTCGTCCAGCAACAGGATGGGCGGGTTCAAAACCAAAGCGCGGGCGATGGCCACGCGCTGGCGCTGGCCGCCCGACAACTCATGTGGGAAACGCTCGGCGAAACTGCCCGGCAGGCCGACCTGTTCCAGTGCGTCTTCCACCTGTCCGGGCCGCACGGCAAGCCCCATGCAGCGCAAAGGTTCCGTGATCGCGCGGCGGATGCGGTGGCGGGGGTGCAAAGAGGCAAAGGGGTCTTGGAACACCAGCTGCAACCGGCGCAATTCTTCCTGGGTGCGGCGGTGCGAGACGGGGCTGCCTTCGACGCGAATTTCGCCGCTCCAGCCGCGCTCAAGGCCGGTTAGGCACCGCAGCACGGTGGACTTGCCGCAGCCGGATTCCCCGACGATCCCCAGCGTTTCGCCGCGCCGGACGTCAAAATCCAAGGCGCGGACCACATGGTTGCGATGCTCGCCCTCGCCATAGACAACGTCGAGTCCCCTGACTTCAATGGCATGGTTTTTGGTGCTCATGACTGAGCCTCCATCTGTTCGAGCCGTTTGCGATCCGGCACGTGAAGGCGCCGCACGGGATTGGAAGGATCGGGCAGCGCCGACAAGAGCCCTTGGGTATAGATGTGCTTGGCCTGCGTCAGATCTTGGATCATCTCGACCACGCGTCCCTTGTACATGACCGCCACCTCGTCGCAAAAGGCGGCAACCATGCGGATGTCGTGGCTGATCAGGATCAGGGAGGAGCCTTGTTCACGCACCAATTCGTCGAGCAACTCCAGAACCTCAGCGCGGACACTGACATCCAGTGCCGAGGTCGGTTCATCCGCGATGACAAGGCGGGGCCGGGCAATCAGCATCATCGCGATCATCACCCTCTGGCCCATACCGCCGGAAATCTGGTGAGGGTAGAGGTCCATGACGCTGGCAACGTTGCGAATGCGCACCCGGTCAAGCATCTCTGCGGCGGCGTTGCGCGCGGCACGGCCCTTCAGCCCGAGGTGCAGGTTTGCGGCTTCGGCCACCTGATCGCCGATCGAGCGCACAGGGTTCAGGGAATAGCGCGGGTCCTGCATGATCAGCGCCATGTCCTTGCCGCGCAGTTTGCGAAAGCCTCTTTCATTCAACTTGCGCAAATCCCGCCCTTCAAGCTCCATCAGATCGGCCTCGACCGTGGCCGAGGGCGGCAGAAGTCGCATCAGGGCGCGCCCCACGGTGGACTTGCCGGAACCGCTTTCCCCGACGATGCCGAGACGGCCTGCGGAGAGCGTGAGGTCGACGCCGTTGACGGCCTTGAGCGCGCCGCGACCGTAGCGGACGTTCAGCCCCTGCACGCGCAGGGTCGGGGCGGCGGGCTTTGTATCACGAACGGTCATGGCGCGGATCCAGGATGTCGCGCAGGGCGTCGCCTGCGATGTTGAAGGAAAGGCTGGTCAGCAGGATCGCGATGCCGGGCATCACGGCCACCCACCAGTAGTCGATCATATATTGTCGCCCGGCGGAAATCATCGCGCCCCATTCGGGGGCTGGCGGCTGTGCGCCCAGTCCCAAGAACCCGAGAGAGGCCGCCGTCAGGGTGATCACCGCCATATTCAGCGTCAGTCGCACCACGACGGACGGAATGCACATGGGCGTCACATAGAGCGCGATCAGGCGCAGATGGCCTGCGCCATAGACCCGCGCTGCCGAGACGTAATCGGAATTGCGGACCACCAGCGTTTCCGCCCGTGCCAGACGTGCGATTGGCGGCCAGGAGGTCAGCGAGATCGCGATGATTGCGGTGTTCAGGCCGGGGCCGATGGCGGCGGCAAAGGCCAGCGCGAGGACGAGCGACGGGAAGGACAGCACGATATCGGTGATCCGCATCAGGATCGTATCGGTCCAGCCGCCGAAGTAGCCGGCGACGACGCCGATGACCAATCCGATGGGGCCGACAATGGCGGAAACCGACAGCACCGTGCGCAGTGTCAAACGTGCGCCCCAGATCAGACGGCTGAGAATATCGCGGCCGAATTCATCTGTGCCGGCCCAATGTGCCGCCGAGGGCGCCGAAAGCGCATCGGACAAAACCTGACGGTTCGGTGAATAAGGGGCCAGAAGCGGCGCGAACAGGGCCATCAAGACCAAAAGGCCGATCAGGATGAAACCGGTGAGCCCCAAGGGCTCGCGTGCCAAGTTGCCCCAAAATGGATGACGCAGAAACCGCATCGCGATATTCGGGCGTTTGCTCAGGGCGCCCTCAGTGGTGTGAGACATGGATGGGGTGCTCATGCTGCCTCCTTGGTGCGGGGGTCCAGAAGGGTGTAGGCAATGTCCGACAGGAAATTCAGAAGCATAAACACCACTCCGATGATGATCGTGGCTGCGACCACTGCATTGATGTCGCCGATCAACAGGGCGCTGGTCATATACTGCCCAATGCCGGGCCAGGAGAAGACGACTTCGGTCACCACGGCGCCTTCGAGCAGGCTGCCATAGGAAATCGCGGCGACGGTGATGAGTTGGACGCCAATGTTGGGCAGGATATGCCGCCCGAGAATTTTCGCCGGGCTGACACCTTTGGCGCGCGCTGCGATGACATAGTCTTGCGACAATTGTTCCAACGCAAAGCTGCGTGTCATGCGGGTGATATAGGCCATGGCCGCATAGGCCAGCATCGAGGCCGGCAGGATGATATGAGTCAGGGCATTGCGAAAGATGTCGGTCTCACCGGCCAAAAGGCTGTCGACAAGGATCATACCGGTGACATTGGGGACGATGCCCTCGTAATAGACATCGATCCGGCCGGGGCCGCCCACGACCTGCAGGATCGCATAGAAGATCAGCAAGCCGATCATTCCAAGCCAGAACACAGGAACCGAATGCCCCACGAGCGAAATCACACGGATCGTCTGATCGACCCATGTGTCGCGGCGCAGTGCGGCGGTCAACCCGAGGGGCACCCCGATGAGCATCGACAACACGATCGCCAGTGTGGCCAGTTCGAGCGTTGCCGGGAAGGCGCGCCAGAGGTCTTCGGCGACCGGGTTTCCGGTCAGCGCCGCGACCCCGAGATCGCCGTGCAGCATGTTCCAGACATAGTGTCCGAACTGCACCAGCACAGGCTGATCCAACCCAAGGCGCGCGCGCATCGCGGCATAGGCCTCGGGGTCGGCCAGTTCTCCGACCAAGGTGCCCACCGGGTCGGTGGGCAAAACACGGCCAATCACAAATGTCACCGCGATAAGCACAAGCAGGCTGAGGAGAAGCTGGATCACTCTCTGACCCAGCTTCATCGACGCCACGGATTTCATGACAGACCGTGCCATTCAGTTCACTCCGATTTCGAGACTTTGTCGAGGCGTGTCACCTGCTGCGGATGCCCTTCGTAGCCTTTCACGTCGGTCGAGATCGCCAGCGGCAGAAACCGTTCGAACATCGGCAGGATCGCGGGCACCGCGTCGATGAAGGCCTGCTGCATCTCACCATACATGGCGACACGTTTCTCAGGGTCGTTTTCCTTCATGGTGCGGGCGGTCAATTCCGTCAGCTCGGGGATGTCCCAGCCGGAGCGCCAGACAAAATTGCCCGCATTGTTCGCTTCGGGGCTGTTGTCGGGATTGTTCGAAAACTGCTCCATCGCGCCCATCGGGTTGGGCATATAGGCCCCGGTTTGCGGCACCAAAAGTTCAAAGTTCCGCGCCCGGTGATCCGGCACAATGTCCGCGCCGCTGCCCTGCGTGATGGACGCATCGATCCCGATGTCGGCAAGACCCGCCTGAATGGCCGTCGAAAGCTCGACCCGTGGCGTTTGGGCGATCACCTTGATGTTGGTCGTGAAGCCGTCAGGGTAGCCCGCTTCGGCCAGCAAGGCGCGTGCCTTCTCGGGGTTGTAGTCCCAATCCGGGTCCGGCAAAGCGCCCTCATAGGCCATCGGCACCGGAAGCAGGCGCTTTTTGCCGTAAGGACCCATGATCGCCTGCTCGATCCCGTCGTAGTCGATGGCGTGGAAAATCGCCTCGCGCACTTTGGGGTTGGAATAGGGCTCCTGAGTGACATTCATGGCCAGCGCGTAGAACCCGCCGGTGGAAATGCCGCGCACGTCGACCCCGTCCTTGTCCGAGAAATATGCGATATCCTTGGGCGACAAAGCGCCGGCGATGTCGATGTCGCCGCGCTCCAGCATCAAGCGCTCGGCCTGACTTTCGGGCACGTGACGCATGACAACGCGTTTCAGGATGGGCGCGCCGCTCCAGTTGTCTTCATCGGCATTCATGATCACGATGTCATTCGGCGCCCAGCGTTGCAGATCGAAGGGGCCGGAACCGGCGGCATGGGTCCGCAACCATCCGTTGCCCATATCGCCATCTGCCTCATGCTCCATCACTTCGGCCCGCTCGACGACGGAGGCGGCCACTTCGGAGAGGCGATACAGCAGGAAGTCCGCCGCCACTTCGCCGGTCAATGCGATGCGGAAGGTTCGGTCATCAAGTGCCTCGGTCAGGCTGTCGATATTCTCCGCCGTATATCCCGTCGACCCAAGTTTGGCGGCTGGCGCCTGATTCAGTTTCAACACCCGGCGGATCGACCAGACCACATCCTCAGCGGTCACGGGATTGCCGGTGTTGTTGAACACGGCGTCCTTCAGATGGAATGTGATCCCGTCCTCGGTGATCTCCCAGCTTTCGGCCAGTTGCGGCGTCAGATTGCCTGCCGCATCGGAGGCCACGAGGCGGTCATAGAGATTTGCCATGATCTCCAGCGAGGTCACCTCTTGTCCCTGATGCGGATCGAGAGAAATCACCTGTGCCAAAGACGTGCCGTACACAAGCGTGTCTTCTGGCGTTGCTGCCATGGCGGGGGTTATGCCGCTCGCGGCGAGACTTGCCGCCAGAATGCCAGCGGCGCCCCCGGACTTCAAAGATTGTACACCCATCGTTTCCTCCCTTGGGTTGTTCCTGTTTGGCGCCAATCCTCCTTGGTCGCCAAACGGGTTCGTGGTTCAGGCTGCCTGCTTTGACCGTGCAATCAGGTCCTGAAGCATTTCTTCTTCTTCCCCCGTCAAATCGGTCAGGGGCGCACGCACCTTGCCGACGGCAAAGCCTTGTTGACGCACACCCGCCTTGATGGCGGAGACGGCATACCCGGGCTTGCGGGCACGAAGATCCATAAAGGGGAAGAAGAACTCGTTCAGAATACGCTCACATACATCGCGCTTTTCGGCTCGGAGTGCCTTGTAGAATTCCTGCGCAAGGCCGGGCACAAAGTTGAACACGGCAGAGGAATAGGTTGTGAAGCCTGCGCCAAGATACGCCTCGGCGAAGAGCTCGGCTGTCGGCATTCCGCCGATATAGGTCAGTCGATCCCCCAGCGTTGCTGTTATTTTGCGCACGAGGGCCAGATCTCCCGTGCCATCCTTGAAGCCGATCAGGTTCGGGCAATCGTCTGCCAAACGCGACAGCGTGTCGGCTTCGAGGACACAATTGTCACGGTTGTAGACGGTCACACCCAGGCCCGTGGCATCGCAAATCGCTTTGATATTGGCATAAAGCCCCTCTTGCGGCGCGTCGATCAGATAGTGGGGCAGGAGCAGAATTCCGTCTGCTCCGGCCTTCTCGATCTCGCGGGCCAAGTCCACGGCCACCGCGCTTCCCCAGCCACAGCCGGAAACAATCGGAACATTGCCGGAGGCGGATTTCGCGGCGCGCACGATCTCCGGGATCTCATCGGGCCGCAGCGAGAACATCTCGCCCGTGCCACCCGCCGCAAACAGTGCCGAGGCATTATAGCCTGACAGCCATTCGATGTGCTCGGCATAAACATCAGGGGCAAAGGCGCCTTCGCTGTCAAACGGTGTGACGGGAAAGGAAAGAAGTCCCCCTCCGAGTGCGGATTTGATCTCTTGCGTATCCATGGCGCGATGCTTCCTCTCTGCTCACCCCTGTCCCACATTTGACTTGGTGAGAGCATTAAGGGATGATATCAATAATTCATACGATGAGTCATAGTATGATTCCATTCTATACGCAACATGAGTCTCAAAATATGCTCGAAGTACGCAAAACGAAGGCCCGCCTGGCAGAAAGTGTCGTGGCGCAGATCCGTCAAGATATTGAAAGCGGGCGCACGCCGCTTGGCGCCCAGCTTCCAACAGAACCCAAGCTGATGGAGGCCTTTGGCGTCAGTCGCACCGTCATCCGCGAGGCCATTGCCGAGCTGCGAGCCGCAGGCATCGTCAATCCGGTGCAGGGCAAAGGCGTCTTCGTGGCCGAGAAACTGCCCAACGCTCTTTTGACTCTTTCGCAGGACGAACGCCGCTCGATCCCTCGTACGATTGAGTTGATCGAGTTTCGTACGGCGATAGAGGTGGAGGCCGCTGGATTGGCCGCGCTGCGCCGGACTAGCTCTCAAGAGTTTGATATAATGTCAAAAAACTCAATAATGAAAAAATCAATTCTGGATGAGAACCGCACCTCTCAAGCGGATTTCGATTTTCATATGGCGATCGCAACGGCCGCCAACAACGGCTATTTTCCTCAGGCCCTGTCGCAGTTCGGCCCCTCGGCCATCCCGCGTGCTTCGCTGCCAAATCTGACCGAGGCGCGGAGCCAGACCTACCTTGAAACTATTCAGGCGGAACATGATCGCATCGTTCACGCCATTTCGATCCAGGATGCCGTTGAGGCAAGGACGGCGATGCGCGCGCATCTGGAGAATTCCCAGGCCCGCTACCGCGCCCTGTCCCTTGCTCTCAGTGAAGCGACCGACAGCTGATCGAGTTGGGGCTAGGCAGGTGCGCCAAGTCATACTATGACTTGTCCTGACATAAGATTCGGGAGGAGCCCCATGTATATCGGAACACAGCGCGAACCGCGTCATGCCACCGACTTTAAGATGCTGACACAGTTCGGTGTCAGCCATATTTCATTGGACCCGCCCGGGCCGTGGACGGACTGGACGCTTGAGGCATTGGAGCGGCACCGTGATGACGTCGCATCTCATGGCATGACCCTGGATATGATCCAATTGCCGTTGCCTTCGGTGGCCGTGGATCGCGCGCCCTGCGCCGACATTCTTCTGGCCGGGCCGGAGCGGGACCGTCAGATCGCGGGCATCTGTGAGCTCATCGAGAACTGTGCCCGGGCCGGTATTCCGGCGGCCAAATACAACTTTAACTACATTGGCATCCCGCGCAGCGAAGATGAGATCGGTCGCGGCGGTGCGCGCCTGCCGTCCTTCTTCTGGGACAAAATGGACCCTGACGCCGCGCCGCCGTGTGAGCCTCTGGAAGAAGAAGAGATCTGGGAGCGGGCCGAGTATTTTCTGCGCCATGTTGTGCCGGTCGCGACCAGCGCCAAGGTCCGGCTGGCCTGTCATCCGCACGACCCCTGGACCCCGCCCGGCTATCGTGGCGTGACCCGTATTCTGGGCACGTTCGAAGGCATGAAGCGTTTTGTCGAGACCCACGAAAGCCCTTATCACGGTCTCAACTTCTGTATCGGAACGATGGCCGAAAACCTGGATGCGCCGGATGCCGAGATGGACGACATCATCCGGTGGTTCGGGACGCGCGGAAAGTTGTTCAACATTCACTTCCGGAACATTCAGGGCGGCAAAGGAGGGTTCTCAGAGGTGCTGCCCGACGATGGCGATGTGAATATGTTGCGCGTGCTGCGGGTCCTCGAAGAGGTCGGCTATCAATATATGGTCATGCCGGATCATGTGCCCGAGATCGACGCCGTGGACCCGGAAGGGGCCGCTTTCGCATTTTCCTACGGTTATATCGCCGCCGCCATTCAGCACGCGAAAGGTGCGTGATCGGGACGCGTTTTGTGCCCCGTTTTGATGAGACAATACACTTTGAAAGGATGCAGTATGACGGACAGCTCTGTCTTTACCCCGCATGGCAAACATCTGGTCGCGGGCGACTGGATCGCCAGTGCCGAGACCTTTGCCTCCGAACCCGCCCACGGGCCGTCGCATAGATTTAGTGTCGGCACGGTTGATCTGGTGAATGCTGCCTGTGAGGCGGCAGAAGAGGCCTTTTGGAGCTATGGCTACACGTCGCGCGAGGAACGCGCGGTCTTTCTTGAGGCCATCGCAGATGAAATCGAAGCCCGTGCCGAGGCGATCACCGAGATCGGCACACAGGAAACCGGCTTGCCGGAGGGCCGTTTGCAAGGTGAGCGTGGCCGGACCACCGGGCAGTTGCGCCTCTTCGCGACGCATATCCGTGAAGGCGCCTATCTCGACCGCCGTGTCGACGAGGCGCTGCCTGATCGTCAGCCCCTGCCGCGACCGGAACTGCGGATGATCCAGCGTCCGATTGGCCCCGTTGCGGTTTTCGGCGCATCGAACTTTCCGCTGGCCTTTTCCACCGCAGGCGGGGATACCGCTGCGGCACTGGCGGCGGGCTGTCCGGTCGTGGTCAAAGGCCATTCTGCCCACCCGGGCACCGGCGAAATCATTGCCGAAGCGATCCATGCCGCGATTGAAAAGACGGGCATGCCGAAGGGTATTTTTTCGTTCATTCAGGGCGGCACACGCGAGGTCGGGGTCGCGCTCGTGCAGCATCCGCTGGTCAAGGCCGTGGGCTTTACAGGCTCTTTGGGCGGTGGTCGGGCCTTGTTCGATCTTTGTGCGCAGCGTCCTGAGCCGATCCCCTTCTTTGGGGAGCTGGGGTCTGTGAACCCGATGTTCATCCTGCCCGAAGCGGCCGCCGCGCGTGGTGAGGCCATCGGCACGGGCTGGGCCGGATCATTGACCATGGGGGCAGGGCAGTTCTGCACCAACCCCGGCATCGCGGTGATTGCCAAAGGGTCGGAAGGGGACGCCATCGTGGCCGCCGCCGCCAAAGCCCTGAGCGCCGTTGCGCCACAGACCATGCTGACCGATGGCATCGCCTCGGCTTATGCCGCGGGCAAGGCGCGGTTCCACGACCGCAACTCTGTCCGTGCGGTGTTCGAGACCGAAAGCGCCGGGCGTGAAGTTAGTCCGAACCTTTATGAAACCGATGCACAGTCCTATCTGCAGGATCATGCTCTGGGCGAAGAGGTCTTTGGGCCGCTTGGACTGGTCATCCGCACCGAGACGCCGGAGCAGATGGTGGAGTTGGCCAAGGGGTTTGAGGGGCAGTTGACCGCGACGCTGCACATGGACGCAGGCGATGCGGTGCTGGCGCGCAAACTTCTGCCGGTGTTGGAGCGCAAGGCAGGTCGGGTCATGGCGAACAACTTTCCGACAGGTGTCGAAGTGGCCGATGCCATGGTGCACGGCGGGCCTTATCCGGCGTCGACAAATTTTGGCGCGACCTCGGTCGGCACCTTGTCGATCCGCCGCTTCCTGCGCCCGGTTTGCTTCCAGAACATCCCGGAGGGCGTCCTGCCTGAGGATATTGCTTCGCTCTAAAAGGCGCGGTTTTTCAGACCAGACCCACATCGGGCCGAATATCTCTCTCAACGGGCGCGTGTTTTCATATCACGCGCCCGACGCACGTCGTCACTCCATGGAACCTCCCCCTAGCTCAACGCCAAGGCTGCACAGAGGTTCGCGACCCGCGCGGCATTGTTTTCGGCCAATGTCCCGTCAGGATGCCACAGCGAATTTTCAAAGCCCACTCGCATTTTCCCACCCAGCGCAGCCGCAGCTGTCAGCGCGGCCGTTTCCCCCGCCCCAAAGGCACAGACCGCCCAATCGGGGTCGATCCCACGGCTGCGCATCCATTGCGTAAAGGGGGTGAGCATGTCGGGGGAGGAAATTTGCCCCGCCGTGTAGCGCCCCAGCACGAACAGGAGTTGCAGCGCGGGATTTTCGAACTGCTCACATGGCAGCACGCGGGTGAGATGTTCGGCATCCTCCCGGTCGTAACAGATATGTTGGACAGTGATCCCGGCGTCCGCGCAGTCCCTATAAAAACGTCCGGCCACCTCCGCCCCATCCCGCAACATTTCGCGCAGGGAGACAGAGACCAGCGAGGCGCCCGAGTGCAGCGCGACATGGCGTTGATGTGGCGGATGGTAAATGCCTGCGGCCTCCGTCGTGATCTGAAGCGCCAGCCCCGGAACCTGCTCCGAGAGATGCGCCAAAGCTTCGCGATAGGCGCCGCTGTCAAGGAGGTGCGTGCCCTCGGGGGTGCGCAAATGGAAATGCAGCCCCTGTGCGCCTGCCGTTTGGCAGGCACGCGCGGTGTCGGTCAGCTCATCAAGGGACATCGGAAGCGCAGGGTGGTCGGCCTTGGTCTTTGATGCACCATTGGGGGCGACCATGATGCGGGGCAGGGCGGTCACGAGAGGGCTCCGGTCAAAGCGCTCTCAAACGCGGTGCTGAGTTTTTCGACCAACTCCCCGACCTGATCATCGGTCAAGATGAAGGGCGGCGCGAGGAGCACGTGATCGCCCTTTTGCCCATCGATTGTGCCCCCCATCGGGTAACAGATCAGCCCGGCCTCGAAGGCAGCGGCTTTCACCTTTTTGTTGATCCCAAGCGCCGGATCGAAGGGGGTTTTGCTGTCGCGATCCGCGACGATTTCCAGACCGCGGAACATGCCACGCCCGCGCATGTCGCCAATATGGGGATGATCCGCAAACGCGGCGCGCAGGGCGTGATCGAGGGTGTCGCCCATCCGGGCCGCGCGTTCGACAAGCCCGCCCTCCGTGAGTTTCGTCACGACCGCATCGCCTGCCGCACAGGCGACCGGGTGGCCGATATAGGTGTGGCCATGCTGGAAAAAGCCGGAGCCTTGCACAAATGCCTCGTGAATGCGGGCGGAACAGAGCGTGGCGCCGATCGGCTGATACCCGGCACCGAGCCCCTTGGCGATGGTGAGGATGTCGGGGGCGACGCCGTCTTGTTCACAGGCAAAAAGCGTGCCGGTGCGCCCCATGCCGCACATCACCTCATCGAGGATCAAAAGCACACCGTAGCGATCACAAATCTCCCGGATGCGTTTGAAATATCCGGGCACAGCGGGCACCGCGCCCAGCGTCGCCCCGACAACCGGCTCCGCGATGAAGGCGATGACAGTGTCTGGCCCGACCCGCAGCAATTCCTCTTCCAACGCATTGGCAGCCCGCAGACCGTAGGCCTCAAGGCTCTCGCCCGCCTCTTGTTCGCGATAGGCATAACACGGCGCGATATGAGAGGTTTCCGCGAGAAGCGGGGCGAATTGCGCCTTGCGCCAGACATTGCCGCCCGCCGCGAGCGCGCCCAAAGTGTTGCCGTGATAGCTTTGGCGGCGTGAGATGAACCGCGTGCGTTGCGGTTCGCCGGTTTCGACGAAATATTGCCGCGCCATTTTGAGCGCGGTTTCCACCGCTTCCGAGCCGCCGGACAGGAAATAGACCTTATCAAGCCCGTCGGGGGCATGGGCAATCAGGCGTTCGGCCAGAGCTTCGGCAGGGTCCGAGGTGAAAAAGCCGGTGTGGGCAAATTCGAGCGTTCCGACCTGTGCCTGCACTGCCGCAATCACATCGGGATCGGAATGCCCGAGACAAGACACCGCCGCGCCGCCGGAGCCATCCAGATACCGCTTGCCGGTGCTGTCATAAATGTAAGCGCCTTCGCCACGGACGGCCGTCGGCGGTGTGGTGCGGGAATTGCGGTAGAAAACATGCGTCATCATCTGTGCTCCGGGTGAGAAGAGGCCGCCTGAAGCGGTCACCTTTCACATGATGAAACACATGGTTCGAGAGTTGACAATAATTGAAACAATTGAAACAGTCCTGAGAACCACATCACATGCGCGGGATGGCAGATTGTCGGCGAGTTATCAGCAAAGGCTGGCGGAACATTACGCCGATTTGAGCCCGCGCTTGCGCGAGGCCGGGGATTATCTTGTCGAAAACCCGCTGGATGTGGCGACGCGGTCGCTGCGGGCCCTCGCAGAGGAGGCGCGAATCGCCCCGGCGACCTTCAGCCGTCTGGCCCGCGCTTTGGGGTTTGAAACATTTGAAACCCTGCGCGAAGCCGTACGCACCCAGCTTTCCCTCAAGGTTTCGACCTTCGCCACACGCGCGAAGGACCTTAGGGAGAATCAACAGGGCGCATCGGAGCGGCTTTTGATGCGCTCTCTGGAGACGGCCCATCACAACCTTGATGAGCTTGTGCGGGGGCTTGATCCTGCGCGTCTCGCGGATCTGGTCGAGGTGTTGCACAAGGCCCGCCGCGTGCTGATCGTGGGGGCGTTGGGCTCTACGGGGATTGCGGAATATGCCGGGTATATGGCCAATTTTCTTGGCGATAAGTGGCGGCTTGCCGGGCGTATGGGGGCGTCCTACGGCTCAGCGCTGAGCGAGATGGACGCACGGGACGCCATGTTGGTCATCACCATGACCCCCTCTGCGCGGGTCTCGGTCCACGCGGCTGAGGTTGCGCGACGTCAAGGGGTGCATGTCACGGTAATCACGGATGGCTATGCCTCCCCCGCATTGCGTTACGCCAATACTTCGGTCATCATTCCAGGGGAAACTCCGAACTTTTTTAACACTTACACCACCACGGTATTTTTTCTTGAAATGCTCATGGCCATGCTTGCGCAACACGCCGGACCGGATGTTGTGGAACGCATATCAGAGATCGAGCGCCACAACCGGGCGCTTGGAGAAGTGGTCGATCTCTGAGGCGAGGATGCCTCGGGATGACCAAAAACACTAAGGGAGTCACTTATGACCAAACACATGAAACTCGGCCTCGCTGCCGCTGCTGCTTCCGCGATGATTGCGGGCTCTGCGATGGCTGAAGAGTTCGTCACCATCGGCACCGGCGGTGTGACCGGTGTGTATTACCCGGCCGGCGGCGCGATCTGTCGTCTGGTCAACAAGAACCGCAAAGAAACCGGCGTGCGTTGTTCGGTCGAATCCACGGGCGGTTCGGTGTACAACGTGAACACGATCAAGGAAGGCGAGCTGGAATTCGGCGTTGCGCAATCCGACATCCAGTACAACGCATTCAACGGCGTCGTGCAGTTCGATGGCGAACCCTTCGATGGCCTGCGTGCCGTGTTCTCCATCCACCCCGAGCCCTTCACCGTTGTGGCGCGCGCAGATTCCGGCGTGAAAACCTTTGAAGATCTCAAAGGCAAGCGCATGAACATTGGCAACCCCGGTTCCGGTCAACGCGCGACCATGGAAGTTGTCATGGACAAGCTTGGTTGGACCACCGACGATTTCGCTCTGGCGACCGAACTGAAGCCGGCGGAACAATCTGCGGCGCTGTGCGACAACCAGATCGACGCCATGGTCTACACCGTGGGTCACCCGTCCGGGTCCATTCAGGAGGCCACCACCGCCTGTGACTCCGTGCTCGTCGAAGTCGCAGGCCCGGCGATTGAAGAACTGGTTGCCGACAACCCCTACTACCGGACCGCGACCATTCCGGCAGGCATGTACCGTGGCAATGACGAAGACGTGCAGACCTTCGGTGTCGGCGCGACCATCGTGACCTCTGCGGACGTGTCCGAAGATGCGGTTTACGCCGTGGTGTCCGCCGTGTTCGACAACTTTGAAGACTTCAAAGGTCTGCATCCGGCCTTCGCCAACCTGAAGCCGGAAGAAATGATCAAAGACGGTCTCTCCGCTCCGCTGCATCCGGGTGCTGAGAAGTACTACAAAGAACAGGGCTGGATGGAATAATCCGCTCCTAACAGTTCGAGGGCGGCGCATCAGTGCCGCCCTTTTCCAAAAAAATAATATCAGGGTGGTTACACATGGCAGACGCTGAAAAACGGGCGTTGAACGAGGAAGAGCTCCAGGAACTGGTTGCTGCCTCTGACAGTGGCGCACGCAATGTGCCGGGAACATTGGGTAAGGTGATTGCGACAGTTGCGCTGTTGTGGTCGGTTTTCCAAGTGCTCCTGGCGTCTCCGATCGGGCTCAAAGTGCTGCCCGGCGACATGATCAACAACGCGCGGCAGATTCACCTCGCCTTTGCGATTTTTCTGTCGGCCATGTCCTATCCTTTGTTCAAATCCGCCTCCAAGACGTCGGTTCCGTGGTATGACTGGATCCTCGGTCTCGGCGGGGCCTTTTTGGCCATGTATGGCTATGTGTTCTACGAAAAAATCGTCGCGAATGGCGGGCTCGCGGACGCAAGCGACGCCTATTTCGCCTTGGCAGGTCTGGCGTTTTTGTTCATTGCGGCCTACCGGACGCTCGGTCCGGTGATGGTCGTGCTGGCCATCGTGTTTCTGGCCTATGTGTTCTTTGGGTCGTCCGAGGTCGTGCCGGATTCGATCCGCTGGGCGGGCGCCTCGCTGCGCAAGGCGATGTCGCATATGTGGATCACGACCGAGGGCGTCTTTGGCATCGCGCTCAACGTCTCGACGCAATTCGTGTTTCTCTTCGTCCTGTTCGGCGCTTTGCTCGATAAGGCCGGGGCCGGGAATTTTTTTATCAAAATGGCTTTTGGCGCCCTGGGGCACCTGCGTGGCGGTCCGGCCAAGGCCGCTGTTGTCGGCTCTGCTGCAACTGGCCTGATCTCCGGCTCCTCCATTGCCAACGTGGTCACCACCGGCACCTTCACCATTCCGCTGATGAAACGCGTGGGTTTCTCGGCCGAGAAAGCCGGGTCGGTCGAGGTCGCGTCCTCTGTGAACGGTCAGATCATGCCGCCCGTGATGGGGGCAGCGGCCTTTCTCATGGTGGAATACGTCGGCATTTCCTATTTCGAGGTGATCAAGCACGCCTTCGTGCCCGCGATCATTTCCTATATCGCGCTGGTCTATATCGTTCACCTCGAAGCGGTGAAAAACAACATGCCCACGATTGGCAACAAGGTGGTGTCGCTCTGGCGCACGATCATGGGGATGTTCCTGTTCTTCGCGGGCTTTGGTGCGCTGTGCTATGCCACGCAATTCCCGGTCCGGCTGATCACCTCTGCCGTGCCGGAAGGTTCTGGCTGGGTTCTCGCCGTCTTGCTCGGGGTGATCTATGTCGCGCTGATCAAGCTCGCCGCCGATGCCGACGAGCTGGAGGCCGACGATCCGAATGCCGAGGTGGTGGAGCTGCCCGATGTGGCAAAGCTCTGGAAAGCCGGGCTTTACTACCTGATGCCGATCATCGTTCTGGTCTATTTCCTGATGATCGAACGCAAATCGCCGGGTCTGTCGGCGTTTTGGGCGACCTTTCTGTTGTTCTTTATCCTGCTGACGCAAAAGCCGCTCAAGGCAATGTTCCGGGGGGAAAGCGGTGCGGGCCAGAAGGTTAAAGAGGGTGTGGTCGATCTCGTCGAAGGTATGATCGACGGGGCGCGCAACATGATCGGCATCGGTCTTGCGACCGCCACCGCCGGGATCATCGTCGGCACCGTGTCCTTGACCGGCATCGGTCAGGTGATGGCGGATTTCGTCGAGTTCCTGTCCGGCGGCAATCTCATTCTCATGTTGCTGTTCGTGGCGATCCTCTCGCTCATCCTCGGTATGGGCCTTCCGACCACGGCCAACTATATCGTTGTGTCCTCGCTCATGGTTTCGGTCGTCGTCGAGCTTGGCGCGCAATCGGGTCTGATCGTGCCGCTGATCGCCGTGCACCTGTTCGTGTTCTATTTCGGGATCATGGCGGATGTGACGCCACCTGTGGGGCTTGCGAGTTTCGCGGCGGCGGCGGTCTCGGGCGGTGATGCGATCCGCACCGGCTTTACCGCCTTCTTCTACAGTCTGCGCACCGTGGCCCTGCCGTTCGTGTTCATCTTCAATACCGATCTGTTGTTGATCGACGTGACTTGGCTGCAGGGGGTCATTGTCTTTGTCATCGCGACCATCGGCATTCTGGTGTTCACGGCGGCCACCATGGGCTTTTACATCACGCGGTCGCGGATCTGGGAAACTGCGGCGCTCTTGCTTGTGGCCTTTGCCCTGTTCCGACCGGGCTTTTTCATGGACATGATCCAATCGCCCTATCACGACATTGCCCCCACCGCCGTCGAAGAGGCTCTGGCCGAAGCGCCTGCCGGATCGCAGTTGCGTGTGGTCGTCACGGGGCCGGATTTCGACACGCTTGAAGAGAAAGAGCTTCATCTTGCGCTGATCGTCCCGGAAGAGCCGGGCGGGGCCGCGCGCCTCGATGCGCTTGGTCTGATGCTGATGCCTGAGGGCGAAACGATGATCATGGACGAACCGATGTTCGGCACCGATCTGTCGGACAAGTTGGCCAGTTTTGACTTTTATGGCGACGAGCCCGTGCGTCTGACCGCCGTGCAGGCCCCGGCCGACCAGCTCCCCAAAGAGTTGATGTTCATCCCTGCGCTCCTCCTTCTGGGCCTTGTAACCGTCCTGCAACGTGGCCGGGCGGCCTCTTCGCGTGAACTCAAAGGAGAACTGGCATGATCAAGACCATTCTATGTGCCATTGATGTGAACCGTCCAAAAGATGAGATCAAAGTGCTGGAGACCGCGCAGCGGCTTGCCGCGGTGGAGAATGCGCAGCTCGATGTCATTACGGTGCTCCCCGACTATGGCATGAGTTGGGTGGGTGGCTATTTCGACGAAAACCGCACCAAAGAGGTCCGCGAGAGCGTCAAGAAAACCTTGTTCGACTTCGTCGAAGAGGTGCTCGGTGCCGAAGTGAACGCCCAGGTGCGCCATATCGTGGCCGTCGGCACCGCCTACCATGAAATTCTTGAAGCCGCAGAAAAGGACGAGGCGGATTTGATTATCCTTGGGGCGCATCGTCCAGATCTCAAAGACTACCTTTTGGGCCCGAATGCCGCGCGCGTCGTGCGTCATTCCAAATCGTCGGTCTACGTTGTGCGCTGAACTCTTTGGAGCGACTTTAGGGCAGGTTGCCACTCAGGATGTCAAACCTGCCCGCTTTGCACCGTCAGTCTCACTGCTTGCGGTGCACGCAGAATGACGTGCCGGGAGAGTAATGGTTGTTTCGTGCGGACACTAAAGGTCATATCGTGAAAGTCCTAATGGACATTTGGTGAGCCTCTTGGTAGTCATCTCGTGACATGAATGATGCTGATGAATATCTCCCGCGCCACCTGACGCCTGAGCTGCAGGACGCCTTGGCAACAGCACGCGTTGTCAACCTTGTCGGACCACGTCAGGTTGGCAAGACGACCCTTGTGCGCGATCTGTTTCAACAGGGTCGTTTCCTCACGCTGGACGATGCGGCCATTCTGGCGGCGATGGAGGCGGACCCCGAAGGTCAGCTGACGAGCCTTGCCGAGGAACAGCCGGATGCACCGGTGATCATTGATGAGGCCCAAAGGTCTCCGAAACTTGCTCTCGCCATCAAGAAAATCGTCGACCGCAATCGCCGAAAAGGACAGTTTGTCCTGACCGGCTCCTCCAACGTTTTCACAACGGCGGAGGTCGCGGACTCTCTGGCGGGCCGAATGCAGACGCTCAAACTCTGGCCGTTGACGACATCCGAGGTCCATCGGGCGCCGGTCAACAGGTTGATCGACTGGGCGATGCAGCCGGACCCAAAGCTGTCGCACATCTCTGAACCTGCACATCTGGGACGCAAAGACTATGTCGATCTCGTCCTCATGGGCGGTTACCCCGAAATCCGCGCCCTGCCACTCCGATCACGGCAACGGCAGTACCGCGATTATATCGATGCGGTGGTGGATCGCGACGTGGCAGACATCATGCCGGTTCGTAAACCCGATGCGCTTCGGTTTCTAATCGACCAAATGGCGGCGCGGACCGCACAAGAGATCAACACCTCCGAGCTGGCAAAACTGGCGAAACTCAAACGCGAAACGGTGGATCAGTACCTCGACATTCTCATGCGGCTCTCATTGGTGACCAAGCTGAGCGCATGGATGCCGGGGGAGAGCAAACGGGACATCAAACAGCCAAAGTTCCATTTCGTGGACAGCGGAATTGCCAGCGCGCTTCGTCGATTGAATGACAGATCCTTTGACATCGGCAACAGTCCCGAAGCCTTGGGCGGGCTGTTGGAGAGCTTTGTCGTCGGTGAACTCCAACGCGCTCTGCCGATGCAAGACGAAGACTATCGTCTCTATCATTGGCGCAGTGCGGATCGTCGCGAGATCGATATTCTGATCGACGGCGGCCATCGGTTGGTTGGTATCGAAGTCAAAGCCGCGACCACGGTTGCGGCCGATGATTTCAAGCATTTGAATTGGTTTGCCAACAATGGACCGGGCAAAGGCCGCAGCACCGTCGGGATCGTGTTTTACCTCGGGCAGGAAAAGCTGACGATGGGAGAGGGAACCTTTGCTCTGCCGCTCAGCGCGCTTTGGGCGCAGGTGCTTTAGTTACATCATGATTGTCGAGTGGGAGGCTGTGTTTGTTTCCGCTCAGGTCTGGCCCATGCGGCTCATATCTGGGTGCATTGTCTGAACTCCCCCCATCTCTTGGACAGTTTCTGGTGTAGATTAAGCTACTCTCTGTTCCTGCTGATCGGGTTGGGTTTTGTCAGTTCTCAGCCAATAGACCATGGCTGGCGGTCTGCCGCCAAGGACGGAATGGGGGTGCTTGCGGATGTAGAACGCGATCCCATTTCCGACGCCCGCCTTAGGCTCTGATCCGGTTTTCCACGCGTGCAGATAGATGCACGCGTATTTCAGGTTCCGCCCAGCCGGCTCCCCGTCAATCTCAGGGGTTTGCCTGCCGCCGCGCTCGAACAATGCGCCTTCCAGCAACCCCCCGCTTCCAGGTGTGGATCATCGTCGGATGACCCCTGAACCGGCTGGCCAACTCGGCCACTGTTTGCGCACTCTCCAGCGCCTCAAGCGCCATCTTCGCCTTGAACTCAGGCGAATGCTGCTTCCGTTTCGACATCTCTGATCTCCTTCTCGTCGAAAATCAGCAGACAACAAGTCGTAGCATACGTGAGTGTCCAGATTTTCTGGGGGGCGCAGTCTGGCGCATATGTGAGCGCGACATTCAAACGTTTGCGCATCGTGCCGACGTAGCGGTGACAGTGGAGCAGGGCGTGTAATCGGTCGATGATCCTACCGAGAAATGTGTAACCTTTGGCCTCGGCAATACGCTGCCAATGGCCGGAATTCGCCTTGGGTGGCTCGGTTATGTCTGCTTCCCTGATCGAATGTTGAGACTTAGAGAGCGACAACTGAAATTCTGAAGACGGGAGTAGGGTTTGTTGCGAGCTTGCCGGGTCACTCAATCAGAAGATCGCTGACATCGGGCATCTCAAGGCGGTTATCGCGCATGTAGAGTGCGTAGCCGACGACGGTTTTGACGATCTCGGCGACACGCGTGTTATCCTCGTTGGTCTCGGGC